>NZ_JBFANZ010000034.1:0-58356 GCF_040659735.1 Micromonospora sp. NPDC049679 | reverse complement strand
CACGGGACCGGCCCCCCTTCTTTTTTTCGGGTATCCGGGCCGGAGCAGCCCACACGCACACAGGCGCCGATCAAGGAACAGCGCGCCGATCACGGCCATATTCACACGATCGGAGATCACACCACGGGAACACGCCCTTGATCCACGGGGCGGGAGCCCGCGGCCCGATGCGCGCGGCGGGGGAGTCCGGGCCGGGGGCGAGGGATTCGGGGCGGTGTGGGGCGTACGGGTGGGGGATTCTGCGGGCGGGCTTGGTCAGTGACGTGTGCTGAGCACGTAGTCGCGGAATGCGCGGACCGCTGGCGCGGGTGGCCGGTCGGCGAGCCAGACCAGGCCGATCTGTCGGTGCGCCCGGGGCGTGATCGGCACCTCGATCACGCCGGCTGGCAGCGGACGCTCGGCGACGGGGAGCAGGGCGATGCCGAGGCCGGCGGTCACCACACCGCGTACGGTGTCGACCTCTTCGCCCTCGAACGCCAGTTGCGGCTCGAAGCCGGCCGCGCGGCACAGCTCGTCGGTGATCTGCCGCAGGCCGTATCCGGTCTTCATGCCGACGAACTGCGCGTCGGCCAACTCGGCGAGGCGGAGCCGCGGCCGGTGGGCGAGGCGGTGTTCGGCGGGGAGTGTCGCCACGATCGGCTGCTCGTCGAGGACCGCGTGCGCGAACTCCGGGGCGGTCGGCAGCGGCGAGGTGAGCAGAAGATCCGTCTGACCGCTGCGCAGCCGCCGCAACAGCTCTTCGTGGGCGCCCTGCGACAAGGTGAAGCGGACCGTCGGGTGCTCCTGCCGGAAAGTCCGCAGCAGCTCGGGCACCCGTCGTTCGCCCATGGTGTGCAGGAAGGCCAGCTCCACGTGCCCGCGCTCGGGGTCGGCTTCCTCGATCACCTGCCGGCAGCCGGCGCGTAGCGCGGCGAGCGCGTCCGCCGCGGACTCGGCCAGGCGCTCGCCGGCCCGGGTGAGCTGCAGGCCGCGCCCGGAGCGCACCGTCACCGGCGTTCCGAGCTCCTCGCCGAGCGCGACGAGCCAGCGGCTGGCCGTGGGCTGCGGGACGCCGAGCCGCTGCGCGGCGCGGGTCAGGTTGCGCTCCTCGCCCAGCGCGGCCAGCAGTGCCAGCCGTGGCGCGAGCGCCGCCGCCATCGCCTCCACCTCGTCATTCATTATTGAATGTATAGCGCAATGCACGCGTATTGGACGAATCAATGTCCCGAACCTAGCGTCGTATTCGTGCTGCTGGAACGCGAAGACCTGGCCGTGACGGCCCACCGCAGGGGAACACCGGGGTTCCGGCGCATCACGCTGGCGCTGTTCGCCGCCGGCCTGGCTACCTTCACCACCCTCTACGGCGTGCAGTCGCTGCTGCCCGCGTTGACCGGGGAGTTCGAAATATCACCGGCCACCGCCAGCCTCGCCGTGTCGCTGGGCACCGCCGGCCTGGCCGTCGGGATCATCCCGCTCACGGCGTTGTCGGCGGTCTGGGGTCGTACCCGGATGATGACGGCCTCGCTCTTCGCCGCCGCTGTGCTCTGCCTCGCGCAGGCGTTCAGCCCGAGCTTCACGGCGCTGCTCGTGCTGCGCGGGGCGCAGGGGCTGGTGCTGGCGGGGCTGACCGCGACCGCGATGTCCTACCTGGCCGAGGAGATCGACCGGGGCTCGCTCGGCTTCGCGATCGGCCTCTACGTCGCCGGCAACAGCATCGGCGGCATGGCTGGGCGGCTGATCGCCAGTCTCGTGCTGGACGTGTCGAACTGGCGGTGGGCGCTCGGCGTGGTCGGCGTACTCGCGCTCGGCTGCGCGGTGCTCTACCGCGCGCTGATCCTGCCCTCGGCGTACTTCCGGCCGGCACCCGCCCGGCTCCGCGAGATGGCCGGGACGGTCGGGCGCTCGGTGACGGACCCCGGACTGCTGCGGCTGTTCGGCTGTGGCCTGCTGCTGATGGGCTGCTTCGTCACCGTCTACAACTACCTGAGCTTCCGGCTGCTGGCGGCGCCGTTCCGGCTCTCCCACGTGATCGTCGGGCTGATCTCCGTGGTCTACCTCGCCGGCGCGGTCTCGTCGGCGCTCGCAGGGCGGATGGCCGACGCTTTCGGCCGGCCGCGGATGCTGTGGGCGAGCGCGCTGGTGACGCTCGCCGGTGTGCTGCTGATGGCCGCGTCGAACCTCGCCGCGATCGTCGCCGGACTGGTGGTGACCACCGTCGGCTTCTTCGCCGCGCACAGCACCGCCAGCAGTTGGGTCGGGGCCCGCGCCGCGACGCTCGGGGTGCAGGGACCCGCGATCTACCTTTGTTGCTACTACGTGGGCTCCAGCCTCGGCGGATGGCTCGGCGGCTTCGCGTACGGCGGCGCGGGCTGGGGCGGCGTCACCGGCTACATCGGCGCTTTGGTGGTCGGGGTGCTGCTGCTGGCGCTCGGCCTGCGCTCGGTGGCCCCGGCGACGCCGCGGATACCCCGCGCGTGATGTTGGCCCACATGTGCAACTAACGGGTTGCACATGTGGTCGGCACGGTGGCTCGCGGCACGCGCCGCCGCCTGGGACGCCCGCCTGGGTGGGCGTCCAGTGCTTACGCTACGCTGCCGCGTGGCCGGCTGGTTCCTGCTTCGCTGGGCGGCCCCGACGCGACCAGTGTTGTCGCGGCTGGCACCCGCCCTCCACAGGCATGCGACCTGCCGGTCCCTGACGGGCCGCCCGGGTGACGGTCCCCGACCTGGTATCCGAGCAGGGACAGTGCCCGAGCTCGCGCTCCCCCCCCCAGCCTTGCCGTGATTGTGTCGGTCGGGGTACGGCAGATCATGACACCCTCACCGTAAGGGGGGCCGCCGTCAGCCGTCCTGCGGCATCGGCTCGACATGGAAGCCGCCCTTGCCGTCGAACCGGACTTCGTACAGCCGGTCGAACCCGTCCGCGGGCTGAGGACGTTGCAGCCGTTTGACCGTCGCGAACAGCCCAACGTCCGGGACGCGGGCTCGACCCTCGCGCGCGGCGTTGCGCCCGAGAGCCGCGCGCAGATCGGGCGGGAAGCAGTACCCGACCGTCGCCGCGTCGCTCGCTCGGGCCATCTCGATCAGCGGTTGCCATTCCTGCGGTGAGGGATTGGTGTTGTCCACCACGACGCAGGCCCCGGCCTCCAGGGCCGCCTTGACCAGTTGCATCTGCCGGCGCTGGCGATCGCGCGCGTTCGGGAACGCGTCCTTACTAACCACCACATGATCGACCGCCAACACGCCCTGGCAGAACGTCGTCTTGCCGGACGCCTGCAGACCGATCAGGACGGCCAGTTCCAGCTTTTCCACCACCGCCCGCCTCCGCTACCGCACCGCCACCACCGGTGTTTACAACGAGCGCGCCCGTGTGGTCGAGCTGGACGTTGCCCGACGCGGTCTTGAGCCGGCACTCGCCGAGGCGACCGACGCAGCGGAACGCGGCGACCGAACGGGAATGATGACCGATCAGGTGCGCCGCCAGGTCTGCGTCGGCTCCGGCGTCGCGGCCACCGTCCTCGTCGATGGCACGGTCGCCGCGAGATGGTCGCTGCACGGCGCGGACGACGGCGCTGTGCTGACCAGCCCGCTGTCACCGGGGGATCGCTCCGCGTCGAGTCCGGGCCGACCGGCTACTCGCCTTCACCCACCCCGACGCCACCCGCCGCGACATCCGAATCCTGACCGTGCCGTGACGGCGACGGCGTCAACAACTGGTGCATGGCATGGTCCTGCCACTCACCGGCGATGTTGAGGTACTTCGGCGCGACGCCGAAGCGAACGAAGCCGTTGCGCTCCAGGACCCGCTGCGAAGCCACATTGTGCAGCAGGGTTCCTGCCTCGATCCGGTGTAGCCCCAGGTCCTCGAAGGCCACCCGCGCGATGCCGCGTACAGCCGCCGTCGCGACGCCCCGACGGTTGTCGGCCGAACCCACCCAGTAGCCGAGGCTGCACGACTGGAACGGGCCACGCACGATGTTGCTGAGATTGATGCGGCCGACCACGCGGCCGGCGTCGAGGATGACGTGCGGAACAGTGGTTCCTTCCTCGTGCCGCTCGATGGCGGCGTGGATGAGCGCGTGTTGCCCCTCGACGGTGAAATAGCCCTCGTCGCGGATCGGCTCCCAGGGGGCGAGGAACTCGCGGTTCGCGGTGACCAGCTCGGTCAGGACCGGGACGTCTTCGAGGTTCACAAGTCGGGTAGTCGTACTCACCCGTCCATGATCGCAGGCGATCACGCGGTGGTAGCGCGTGTCCGCGGCGCGAGCCGATCGCTGGGCCGCGCAGCGACAGCGCTGCCCACCCGAGCCATGGGAACTGTGCCATCGGACCGTTCGTTATCGGACACTCCGCCATCGAATGGCCGCCGGGCGTGATCGTCGAAGTTGCTCGGTGACCGGCTCTCCGATGGCCCGGCGGCGCCCGACTACCCGGGCAAATCACCTGGTCAAGCGCCAAACAGCTGGTTACGCCGGGGTAACCTGCGCCACAAAAATGCGTACACTCCGAAAACGTGAACCCGTCCCATGAATCTCCGCAGCAGCGCCGCTGGCCGCGCAGGCTGCGCAAAATCGGCCTCTGGACGCTCGGCGTGCTGCTCGTGCTGGTCCTGACCGCGTCCGGGCTCGGCGTCTGGTCCGTCCGGCGCGCCTTCCCCGAGCACGCCGACTCGCTCACCCTGTCGGGCCTGAGCGGCCCCGTCACGGTGGTGCGCGACGAGCACGGCATCCCGAACATCTACGCGGAGACCAGCGATGATCTCTACCGGGCGCAGGGTTACGTGCACGCCCAGGACCGCTTCTGGGAGATGGACTTCCGCCGGCACGTCACCGCGGGCCGTGTGTCGGAGATGTTCGGCGCGAGCCAGCTCGACACCGACAGGTACCTGCGCACCATGGGCTGGCGGCGGGTCGCCGAGCAGGAATGGTCGCTGCTGACGCCGGAGTCGAAGCAGGCGCTCACCGCGTACGCGGACGGGGTCAACGCGTGGCTGGGCGCCACCACCGACGCCCAGGGTGGGCACTTCGCGGCCAGCGGTGGGCTCAGTCTGGAGTACACGGTCCTCGGCCTGCAGAACTCCGACTACGTCGTGGAGCGCTGGACGCCGGTCGACAGCTTGGCGTGGCTCAAGGCGATGGCCTGGGACCTGAAGGGCAACATGGAGGCGGAGATCCGGCGTGCCGCCCTGCTGGCCCGCGGCCTGACCCGTGAGCAGATCGAGCAGCTCTACCCGACCTATCCGGTCGAGCGCAATCTGCCGATCGTCACCGCCGGCGCGATCCTCAACGGCGCGTTCGACCAGCGCGCCACCGGGGCCCCGTCGCCGGGCGCTCCGAACGGGACGCCGACCACGCCGGTCGGGTACGGATTGCCGACCGCCGCCGGTACCGCCGATTTCAGCACCGGACTGAGCGCGATGGCCGACGGCCTGGCCGCGCTGCCGGGCCTGATGGGCACCGCCGACGGCGACGGCATCGGCTCGAACTCCTGGGTGATCAGCGGCAAGCTGACCGACACCGGCAAGCCGATCCTCGCCAACGACCCGCACCTGAGCCCGAGTCAGCCGGGCATCTGGTACCAGATGGGCCTGCACTGCGCGTGCGGGGTCGAGACGGCCGGGTTCACCTTCTCCGGCGTGCCCGGCGTGGTCATCGGGCACAACGCGAAGATCAGCTGGGGGTTCACGAACCTGGACCCGGACGTGATCGACATGTACCTGGAGCAGGTGGACGGCGACCGGGTCAAGGTCGGCGACGGCTGGGAGCCGATGGCCACCCGCACGGAGGTCATCAAGGTGGCCGGCGGCGACGACGTGACGATCACGGTGCGCAGCACGCGGCACGGACCGCTGCTCTCCGACGCCAGCGAGGAGCTGAGGAAGGTCGTCACCGCACCGGAGGTCGGCGGAGAGTCGTACGGAGTGGCGCTGCGCTGGACCGCGTTGGACCCGGGCCGTACCGCGGACGCGCTGTTCGCCCTGAACCGGGCAGGTAACTGGGACGAGTTCCGGGCGGCCGCGGCGCTGTTCGAGGTGCCCGCGCAGAACATCGTCTACGCCGACGTGGACGGCAACATCGGCTACCAGTCTCCCGGCCGGATCCCCGTCCGCGGCAAGGGCGACGGCAAGTGGTTCGCCCCCGGCTGGGACACCGCCTACGACTGGACCGGCTACATTCCGTTCAACGAGCTGCCCAGCGTCCGCAACCCCGACCGCGGCTACGTCGTCACCGCCAACCAGGCCGTCATCGGGGACCAGTATCAGCGGCACCTGACCGACGACTGGAGCTACGGCTACCGCAGCCAGCGCATCTACGACCTGCTCGACGAGCGGATCACCGCCGGCAAGATCAGCATGGACGACGTCCAGCGGATGCAGTTCGACAATCGCAACGGGTTCGCCCCGACGCTGGTGCCGGCGTTGCGGAAGGCGCCGCGCGGCGACCTGTCCCAGCAGGAGTCCGACGCCGACGCGCTGCTGACCGGCTGGGACTTCCAGCAGCCGGCGGGCGACCGCGACGGCGAGGAACGCAGCTCCGCCGCCGCCGCGTACTACAACGCGATCTGGTCCAACCTGCTCCGGCTCGCCTTCGACGAAGTGGGGGAGGAGCATCCCGCCGACGGTGGCGACCGGTGGTACGAGACGGTACGCGCGCTGCTGGACAAACCGTCGGACCCGTACTGGGACGTGAAGTCCACTCCGGAGGTCGAAGAGCGCGACGACATCCTCGCGCTGGCGCAGACCGAGGCGGTACGGGAACTGTCGAAGGCCCAGGGCGACAAACCGGCCGCCTGGCGCTGGGGTGTCATGCACACGCTCACCCCACGCAACGCCACCTTCGGCGAGTCCGGCATCGCCCCGGTCGAATGGCTCTTCAACGCCGACACCGTCGGAGTGTCCGGCGGCAACGCCATCGTCAACGCCACCGGCTGGAGTGCGGGCGCGGGTTACCAGGTCGACGCGGTGCCGTCGATGCGAATGATCGTGAGCCTGGCCGACCTGGACACGTCCCGGTGGATCCAGCTCACCGGCAACTCGGGGCACGCCTTCCACGACAACTACGCCGACCAGGCCGAGCTGTGGCGTACCGGGCAGACCCTGCCGTTCCACTTCGCCCGATCCTCCATCGAGAAGGAGGCCGCGGCGACGCTGACGCTGAAGCCGTGATCGGCGTCGTAACTCGGGAGAGGCGGGGCACGTGGGCAAGAAGAACCGCCGGCCCCGCACCGGCGCACGGTGGGCAAGACTGATAGGAAAAGCGCCCAATGCGGCGCGGCCACGGCTCGCGGGGCGGGGTTCATCGTCCGTGAGCGGTGGACGGCACGATCGGTTTCGCCGAAGCCCACGCGGTGATGCGGACGGTCGGGTCTCATGCAAACCCATCTAAGAGGGCGACGGCGCACCGGCCCACGGACCGTTACCCCGGATGCGGCGGCGTTCCGCGCCGCGCTCGAGAGAGCCGGGCTCCCGGTCGCCGCCGGCTCCCGGCGTCGCGGCGCGGTGGCCGTCGAAGTTGTGCTCGCGGCGACAGCGCTCGTCACGGCGATGGCGTCGGACACGGTGGTCGTGCGGTCGCGGGGCGAACGCGGCACGGCAGCCGACCCGACCGGACGGATCACCGTCACGCTGCCGGAGGGCTGGCGTGCCGAAGGAGCGGGATGGGAGGGCCAACGGGGACCCGCGGTTTCCCTCATCAATTCCGGGATTCTCCTTTTTCCTGAACGGCATTCCGGGAATGCGCAGGTCAACAAGGCCTTCGACCGCGAAAAAGGAGGCTTTCGCGACGATCAAGCAGGACGCGTTTGCGCAGGTCAGGAGGAACATGAATGCGACATTCGCGTTTGCTCGGCGCGCTTGACCGGGTGAAGATGTGTCATCTGCGGCTCACCGCCCCGATCGGGGCTGATTTGCGGTGCGTGCCGTCATCTCCCGAGTCCTGAGGAGGAACAATGCCGATCCTGGTCACCGGAGCGACCGGAACAGTCGGATCGAGCCTGGTCCACCAGCTTGTTGATGCGGGTCATGAGGTAAGGGCGCTCAGCCGCAACCCCGCATCGCCCGCCGCCACCAGGCTGCCGAAGCAGGTGGAGGTCGTCGAAGGAGACTTCGCGAAGCCCGAGAGCCTGATCCCCGCTCTGCGCGGGGTCGACCGGATGCACCTGGTCGCGATCGACGGGTACGGCCCGCTGACGACCGGCCCGCAGATCCTCGAACTGGCGAAGCAGGCCGGCGTCCGCCGGATCACGCACCTCGGCCACAATGACCCGAGCAGGGACGACGACGACCCCATCGAGGCCAGCCACCGCGCGCTGCACAAGGCCGTCGAGGGCTCCGGCCTGGAGTGGACGTACCTGTTTCCCGGCGAGTTCATGGCCAACACCCGGGAGTGGGCGCCGTCCATCAAGGCCGAGGGCGTCGTTCGCGCGCCCTTCGGCAACTGGAGCAGCGCGATGGTGCACGAGGCCGACATTGCCGCCCTCGCGATGGCGGCGCTCCTCGACGACGGCCACGCCGGCAGGACGTACACCCCGACCGGGCCTGAGCCCGTGCAACGCGTCGACGCCGTACGGATGATCGGCGACGCCCTGGGCCGTGACATCCGGTTCATCGAGCTGACCCCGGAGCAGGCCCGCGAGCACTGGAAGGACATCTATCCCGAGTACGTCATCGAGTGGTTTTTGGAGATGGGCAACCACCCCAACGGCAACGCCTGGGTCTCACCCGACGTCGAGCGGGTCACCGGCCGGCCGGGTCGGACGTTGGCGCAGTGGGCGTTCGACCACGCCGACGACTTCCGCTGACCGGCGGCTGTGGTCCGGCGCCCTGCGGCCAGCCCGATTCCCCGGCTCATTTCGCGGCGTCCGGATGGCCGGGCGTGTTAGAGCCTCCGCCGCTGCCCCCCGAGCTGCCGCCGGCCATCCCCGACCCGTCGTCCTTGGTGATCAGGTCCGGCGTGCTCTCGTCGTCCCGGTCGCCGCCCTCCCGCGGGACCGCGTACGTTTCCTGATGGTCCAGCGGCACACCCCCCATCTGCTCGGAGGCTCCCCGATCCGGATTCCGCTCGCCGGGTCCGGTGTCGCGTCCCATGGTGGCCCTCCTTTCCGCCGTGACGTCGACAGCCGGATCCGACGCGTCGACTGCGCGCCTACCCGCCCCCGTCGTCGGTAAACGTGCGGTGCGGCGAGCCGGCACGAGGGTCGCCGGGGTGATGCCGGCCGTTTAGCCTCGGACGCAGCGCCGCGCCGTACCGTTCTGTCGGGGAGCGGACCGCGTGCCGCGGTGGCCCGGGTCGACCATCGAGGAAGGACACGCTGTGACGGAGATGCTGGCCGGCCGGCTGCACGTCAAGGATCGGCAGTTCCGGCTGGAGCGCGTACCCGTGCCCGAGCCGAGCCGGGGTGAGGTGCGGATCAAGGTGGAGGCCGCCGGGGTATGCCTGTCGGACGTGCACCTCATCGACGGCACGCTCACGCCACGGCTCCTGCAGGGCGACGTCGTGACGCTGGGGCATGAGGTGGCCGGCACGATCGATGTGCTCGGCGATGGCGTCGAGGACTGGAAGCCGGGACAGCGGGTGCTGCTCCAGGCCGGCGAGAAGGACCGGCGGGGCACGATATTCACGCGCGGCGTCGACTACGACGGCGGCTGGGCGGAGTACGCGCTGGCGACCGAGCAGACTCTCGTCGCGATCCCCGACGACCTCCCCTTCGAGCAGGCGTGCATCATTCCGGACGCCGTGTCCACCCCGTGGGCGGCGGTCACCTCGACCGCTCAGACCCGGCCGGCGGAGGCCGTCGCGGTCTGGGGCGTCGGTGGCCTCGGCGCGCACGCCGTGCAGCTGCTGCGCCTGGTCGGCGCGGCTCCGGTCGTCGCGGTCGACCCGCTGCCCCCGGCGCGGGAGCGGGCGCTGACGCTCGGTGCCGACGCCGCGCTCGACCCGGCCGACCCGGCCTTCCGCGACACACTCATGGGGCTTACCGGTGGGCGGGGCCTCAACATCGCGTTCGACTTCGCCGGCGTCCCGGCGGTGCGGGAGCAGGCGCTGACCCTGCTGGGCCGCAAGGGGCGACTCGTGCTCGCCGGCATCGCCAACAAACCGGTCACCATCGGCTCGGACGCGCCGTTCAACTACCTGCAGCAGTTCGTGCTCGGCCACTACGGTTCCGATCCCGAGCACGTCGAGCAGCTCGTCGCGCTCGCCCGGCAACGCCGGATCGACCTGGCCGGTTCCGTCAGCGACGTGTTGCCGCTGTCCCAGGCGGAGCAGGCCGTAGAGCGCGTGCAGACCAAGCAGGGCAACCCGATCCGGCTGATCCTGCGGCCCTGACGCCCGGACGCGGGCCCTGGTGCGGCAGCCGCCGCTTGAGATGCCGCTGGGGGGCGGGGGGTCGTGCCCGGTGCTCAGCGGCTGGCCGCGTCGGCGAGGGCCCGCTCCACCGGAACCGGCCGCCCCAGGTAGAACCCCTGCCCGAGGGGGACGCCGCACGCGACGAGCGCGTCGCGCTGCTGCGCCGACTCGATCCCCTCGGCGATGATGGTGCAGCCGTGCTTTCGTGCGAACTCGACCAGTGAGCGGATCGAGGCGCGGCGTGCGTCCTCGGCCTCGACACCGGCCAGCGTCGCCGGCCCCAGCTTGAGGAAGCCCGGCTTCAGCGACTCCATCCGAGCCAGGGAGTCGTACCCCGCACCGGCGTCGTCGACCGCGATCCGCACCCCGGACGGCAGGTGGTCGAGATCCGCCCGATCGGCTTCGGCGATCTCCAGCACCAGGGGCCGGGAGCTCTCCGCCAGCAGCGGTTCCAGCTCGCGAGGCCGCCGCAGCAGCTCGCTGGAGACGTTGACCGCCAGCCACGTGCCGTGCGGCAGCGCATTCGCGGAGGCCATGGCGGCGCGGATAAGCGCGGCGTCGAGGTCGATATGCAGGCCCTGTGCCTGCGCGGCCTCCAGTCCACGCTGCGGGCTGCTGCCGTCGGCAAACCGCGTGAGGGCCTCGTACCCCACGACCTTCCCGGACTCCAGCTCGAAGATCGGCTGGAAGACGGTGAAGAAGGTGAACTCCTCGAAGGAGCTCGACCGGGACAGCGGGGTCTGCGGTCCGCGCCTGGGTCGCCCCGCGGCCGCCATCTGCGTCGACCGGACCGCGACCAGGCCGGAAGCCCCCCGCCCGGAACGGTAGTGCAGCACCGACGCCCAGTCGCCGATCGCGCCGGTCGGTGCCACCGCGGGCCGTTCGGGAGCGGCGGCCGAGCTCGGCTGCGTCGCGCTCTCCCCACCGCGGGAGCGATTCTTCGGGTGCACCGGCCGGTACAGCCAGTTCCGCAGGTGGGTGAAGAGGTCGACTACGGTGTTGCCCACCCCGACGAACGCCACCATCGCGTACGTCGACAGCACCAGGTTCATCCCGGCGAAAACCAGGTTGTCCCACTGGTGCAGCTGCACGTCGCGGACCACCGTCCAGGCGCAGAGGGCGATCAAGGCGAGCGGTGCGACCAGATACGTGGTGGCCGAGGTGGTCCGGTTGCGTACTTTCGGCGTTCGCTTGAACGCGCTCTTCTCCCCGGTCAGTAGCTGCAGGATCGAGGCGAAGCTGCCGGAGAGGTTGACCGGCAGCAGGATCAGGTTGAAGCCGTAGACGCGCAGCACGTCCAGCCGCTTGTAGCCGCAGTCCTTCAGGTCCGCGCTCATCATGAGGAAGTACGGCACCGACACGAGCAGCAGGATCGGGTTGAGCAGGTCGGCGTTGAACGGGTACGCGAGCATGATCACCAGGCACACGGAGCTCCAGAAGATGGAGGCCATGTAGTTCACCCGCAGGAACAGCTCACCGAACCGATTCTTGTGCCCCCGCGCTGCCCGGGCCCGAAACTGATCCTTCAACCGGGGCAGGATCAGCAGGCCGCCGTTCGCCCACCGCTGCCGCTGGATGCACAGCGAGCCGAAGTCGGGCGGCGTGGCGCTGTACGCCAGGCGCTCCGGGTAGTTGTAGAGCGTCCAGCCGTGGACCCCGAGGTCGATCGTCGACTCGGTGTCCTCGATGACGGTCCGGTCCTGGATATAGCGGCGTATCTCCCAGTCGCCCTCGTAGCCGACCTCGCGGATCTCGTCCAGCGCCTTTTTGCGCAGCACGGCGTTGGCGCCGACCCAGAACGTCGCGTCGTAGTGCGTCATCCCCTGGTGGACGATGTGCTGAATGTCGGTCGTGGCACCGGAGATGCGCTCGATCCGGGTCGCCGAGCCAGGGAACGCGCTGTACGGCGTCTGCGCCACCGCGTCCCTCTCGTGGGCGCTCTGCTCGAGCAGGTGCACCAGCCGCAGGCAGTACTCCGGAAGCAGCACGCTGTCGGCATCCAGGGTAAGTACGTAGTCCGGGTCGGGGACGGTCAGCTCGCCCCGCCCCGGCCCGGCCGGCACGAGCGCGACCCCCAGCGGAGTGCTGACCTCCTGGTAACTGCCGCCCATCAGGCCGATGTAGCTGTTGAGGTTCATCGCCTTGTTCGGTTCGCTCGACAACGAGACGTACCGCTTGCGCTCGAAACTCGTCACGGATACGTCGAAGATGGCGAGCAGCCGGTGGTACAGCTCGATGAGCCGCTGCACCGGCAGGTCGGCTCCCTCGCCGGCGCCATGCTCCAGCGCCTCGGCAATCGTGCCGAGCTCCTCGGCGAGCGGGTGCAGGATGTGCTCGACGAAGAAGACGTCGGTGTGGTCCACCATCTCCTGCCGCCGGCCCAGGCCGTAGAGCCAGCCGGCGGCGAACCGGTACTCGGCGGCGAGGTCGCGCATGTCGTCCGCAGTGGTGGCGCGCTCGTCGCGCTCGCCGAGGGTGTGCTCGAACCGCTCGTACGACGCCTGCACCCGCGTGTAGGGACCCGCGAGCTCGGCCTCGATCGCGGCCGGCAGCGCCCGGGCAGCGAGCAGCAGGTCACGGGCAGCCCGGGTCCGCGGCTGCTGCGGATCGTCGATGAGCAGCACGACCCGCAGGCCGGGGTACTCCTGCAGTGCCGCCGAGAGCAGGGTCGTGCGGATGACCCGCTCGTCCTCCTGGTACGACGGCACGAGGACCGTCACCGACGGCGTCGGCTCCTGCAGAAACTTGTCCAGCACGATCCGCGGCGCCCGGTGATGCGCCCGGCTGCGGTAGAAGAAGCCGATCCGGGTGATCAGGTAGGCCGTCGCGGAGGCCGCGAGCCCGGTAACAACCATCATGTAGACGATCGCCTCGACGGCCAGCCGTGCGGTGCTGGCCTGGCCGGCGATGAACTGCTCGATCACCGTGCGGACGATGTAGCTGGCCCAGACGGTGATGGTCAGCACGATCGCGAGACGCCCCCGGGCGATGCGGCCCTCGGAGACGGGTCGCGGCACGAGAGGGTGGGGTGCCGACCGGCGGTCGGCACCCCACTGGCGCGGGGCGTCCGGCCTGCGCTGGTCCACCGAGTTGCGCTGCATGGGGTTGCCCTTCAGTGTTGTGCGACACCGGCCGCACCTGCGCGGCCATCGAGCCCGGCGCGGCTCGCCCGCGCCCGTTCGACTCCCCATCGGCGGCTTCACGACGTACCTTGAAGGTTTTGCTGCCGCCGCCCTTCAGATGTCGTCGAACCTGCCGATCCGAGAGCAGAGGGTCGAGCCACACCGACGACCCACCAGGGAGAGGGCTGCCATGCTGACCGACCGCGCCAACCCGCAGTCCGTGCGGCATGAGCACCACCCCCTTGCCGACCCGGACTGGCAGGAGCCAGAGGCCCCGGTCGAGCGGCTGTCGTGGCTCAGGCTCGGCATCCTGGTCCTGGTGCTGGTCGGGCTCGGTGCCGGCAGCGCCGCCGTGGTGCTGCACCTGCGGGACACGGCCGGCCCCACCGCGAAGTCATGGGCCGTGCCGTACGTGGATGTCACGCTGACCCCGACGTTCCAGTTCCAGGACCCGGAGGCGAACCCGGCGAACGACGTCGCCCTCGCCTTCGTGGTCGCCGATCCCAAGGACGGGTGCTCGCCCAGTTGGGGCGGCGCGTACAGCCCCGACGAGGCGGCAGCGTCCCTGGAGCTGGACCGCCGGATCAACCAGCTGCGTTCCGCCGGTGGGAACATCATGCTCAGCGTGGGCGGGCAGAGTAACAACGAGCTCGCCGTGGCCTGTACCGACCAGGCGCGGCTGACGGACGCCTACCGGCAGCTGGTGCGGCGTTACGACGTGGACACCCTGGATCTGGACATCGAGGGCACGGCCGTTGCGGACCAGGTGTCGTTGCGGCGGCGCGCACTCGCCCTGGCGGCGCTGCAGGCCGAGCGGGAGTCGGCGGGGCAGCCGCTGGCCGTGTGGCTGACCCTGCCGGTGGCGCCGGACGGCCTGACCGCCGACGGGCTCGGCGCGGTGCGGATGACGCTGGAGGGTGGTGTCTCACTGCGCGGTGTCAACGTGATGACGATGGACTTCGGGTCGGAGCAGGGCTCGGACCCCGACATGCTCGAGTTGACCACCCGGGCGCTGGAGTCGACCCACCAGCAGCTGTCCTCCCTTTACCTGCGGCTCGGGGTGCAGCTCACGTCACCGCAGATGTGGTCCAGGCTCGGGGCCACGCCGATGATCGGTCAGAACGACGTGGATGCCGAGCGGTTCACCCTCGACGACGCGCGCGGGCTCGCGTCGTTCGCCGTCGAGAAGGGGCTCGGCAGGGTGTCGATGTGGTCCCTGAACCGGGACGCCCGGTGCCGTGGGACCTTCACCAACGTGGTTGTTCATTCCAACACGTGCAGCGGAGTGGCCCAGGAGGCGCTGGCCTTCTCGTCGGTCTTCGCGGGGCTGCCCGGAAGCGCGGTGGGCGCGTCCGGCAGGGAGCCCGTCGCGATCCCGAACCAGGAGCCGATCGTCGACGATCCCGGGAAGAGCCCGTACCCGGTGTGGCGTCGCACCGCGCAGTACGTGAGCGGGTACAAGGTTGTCTGGCGCGGTGTCGTCTACGAGGCGAAGTGGGCGAACCAGGGCGTCGATCCCTCCGCAACGGGTGACGCCTCCAACCCCACGCCGTGGTCGGTGATCGGCCCGGTGAGCCCGACCGACACCGCTCCCCGGCCAAGCCCGACGGTGACCGGGGTGACTGCGGAATGGAACCCGGCGACCGTATACACCCGTGGCGACCGCGTGCTGTTCGACGGGCTGCCGTACCAGGCTCGGTGGTCGACGAAGGGCGACGTTCCCTCCACCGAGTATCCGATCAACCCGGACGAGCCGTGGCAACCGCTCTTCACCGTACCGGGTCAGCCGGTGACCAGCTGAGGCTGAGCTGCGTTGGGTGGGTCCGGCCCCTTCGTCCTAGTACGGCAGCCGCCGTTGGGAATCATGGCTGGAGTTCGAGGTTGAGGCGTCGGGTCTAGTGGGCTTTTCGGGCTCGGGCTTGATGGCGGCGGCGCCAGTTTGACCAGCGCAGATGGTGGGTGACCAGCGGTAGTCCAGCTGCGTGCCGGTCCCGTTCCTACCGCGATCACTTCCGGCTGCGGGTCGCCCGCGTCGACTGTTTGAGCGCGTACATCGCCTGGTCGGCCTCCGAGATCAGCGAGTCGCTGGAGGCCGATCCATCGGTGGTGACCGCCACCCCGATGCTCGCTCCCACCGTGCACGTCTTCTCCCGCACCTGGATGGGCTCGGCCAGGGCCCGCCGTATCCGCTCGACAAGGGCATCGACAGACCCCCCGCCATCGTCGCGACAGACGATCAGGAACTCGTCGCCGCCGAACCGCCCCACCACGTCGCTGCTCGCCGCGCAGCCTCGCAGGCGTTGCGCGACCACCCGGAGCACCTCGTCGCCGGCCTGGTGACCGAGAGTGTCGTTGATCGGTTTGAAGCCGTCGAGGTCGCAGAAGAGGACCGCTACCGCCTTCACCGAGCCGGAGCGCAGTTGTCGCAGCGCCTCGTCCACCTTCTCCAACAGCGTCCT
Organism: Micromonospora sp. NPDC049679; assembly: GCF_040659735.1. Taxonomy (NCBI): domain Bacteria; kingdom Bacillati; phylum Actinomycetota; class Actinomycetes; order Micromonosporales; family Micromonosporaceae; genus Micromonospora; species Micromonospora sp. NPDC049679. The sequence continues at coordinate 42,451 of NZ_JBFANZ010000034.1, read as the reverse complement.
GCGGTTCGGAAGGCCGGTCAGCTCGTCGTGGCTGGCCTGGTGGGCCAGCGCCTGTTCCGCCCGCAGCCGCCGCAGCGCCAGTTGCCAGAAGCGGATGAGCATGAGGGGAATCGAGATCAGCGTACTGACGATCAGTAGCAGGACGTCCGGAGTGCCGCCGACGGCGAGCGTGGCTCCCGCGGTCGACGCCGGCATGCTGAGCACCACTGCGGTGCTCGCCAGGCGGCGCGTGGACAGGTCGTCGGGATAGTCGCCCTCGGGTGCGGTCAGGTGGACCACCGACGGGTGGAGGACGGCCGCCGCGCAGCTGAAGTAGCCGATGAACCACACCGCCTCGGCCAGCAGCGTCATCGTGGTCCGCTCCGGACCGGACGCGAGCGTGGTCAGGATGACCGCCGCCATACCGCCGCTCATCCCGACCAGGAGGTAGTAGAAGGTCGGCCTCGCCCGGACCGTCGTCGCCATCACCCGCAGCAGCGTGCCCAGGAGCGTCATGAGCGCCAGGACCATGATCAGGAGGGCGGCCTGACGCAGTGCCGGAACGCCGTTGGCCAGCAGCGTCGGCCGGAGAATGGCCTGCCAGACAGGCGCGGACAGGCCGAGACCGAGCAGAGCGGCGTGCAGCACCCCGCCGGGATCGGTCGGGGCGTGGCGGACGACGATGGTGATGCTGGCCGCGAGCATCGTCAGATGCCCGCACGCCAGCGCGAGGTACGCCAGCGGGTGCGGGCTCTGCTGGCCCTGAATGTCCACCTGAATGATCCACGCAAGGTTGGGCACGCTCATGAGGGCGATCGCCGCGGCGGCCAACTGCCAGGGCAGCTTGTAGGGCACCGGGTAGATGCGCATGCCGATGGCGATCGCGCCGATGGGCAGCAGGCTGCCGACCAGGAAGAACGAATCTCCGACGAGACCGGGCATGCCCACGTACACCGCGGTGAAGGCGACGACCCCGACCGGCCAGCCGACATGGATCCACCGCGTCGCGATCGCGCGGCGGTGCCGCACCACCTCTTCCCACGCTCCACCGTGTCGCTGATCCCGGGCACCTGAGACACGCGGACGTCGCGACCTTCCGGTGCGAACGGAGGGCGGGCTGGCGCGCACGCGCGTGCGCCGTCGCACGGGACGCGAACTGGTGTCCCATTCTTCGGCTGCCACGCCCCGATCAGCCCATCGACCCGCGAACCCGCATGTGACGTGTGCTGATCGCTGCCGGCCCGGCTGGCGGCATGTCGTACCGGCGCCTTCCCAGCCGCGCCGGCCATGACGCCATCCCATCGCCGGACGGCAGATCCGCCGTTCCGCACGCAGGAGAGGATCGACCGGATCTCTCACTCACCGATATCGCCCTGCCCCGGGCGCGACCGGTCTCGCGCCGGCGGCCGTGCTTAGGCGAGCATCCGTCACCGCGGACCCCCCGACCATCCTGGTGGCCGTCGGTGGGGCCGGTCGCGACACCGATGACGTGCAGGGAAACCCGCCGTGAGCTGCGTGGTCGCGGTACACCATGCGAAGAAGCGTATCGATGACCTGCGGCGCCAGCCAGGTCAACTTCGCAGCCGGGTCCGGAGCTGGCCAAGGGACTGCTTCAACAGCCGGGAAACGTGCATCTGGGATAGGCCGACCGCCGCGGCGATCTGCGTCTGGGTCATATCGTCGAAGAACCGCATGGTGAGGATGCGGCGCTCCCGCAAGGGCAATGCCTCGACCAGTGGCCGGAGTGACAGGCGGTCGTCGACTTCGGCGTAGTGCGGGTCGGCCCCGCCGATGAGGTCGATGACGTCGGCGCCGTCGACCGTCGGGTGCTGCGCGTTCACGGACGCCAGGTGGTAGGCCCACGACGCGCGGATGGCGACCAGCACGTCGGCGGCGCTCACCTGCAGGTGCTCGGCGAGCTCGGCCGGGGTCGGGGACCGGCCCCGCTGCTGACTCAGCTCGCCGGTGGCGGCGGCCACGTCATGGGCCAGTTCCTGCGACGAGCGCGGCACCCGCATCGCCCAGGCGGTGTCACGGAAGTGGCGCTTGAGAGCACCCAGGATGCTCGGGACCGCGTATCCGGCGAACGGGTTGCGGCGGCTGTGGTCGTAACCGTCGACGGCCTTGATCAAGGCGAGGGCGGCGACCTGGGCGAGGTCGTCGAAGAGTTCGCCGCGTCCGACGTACCGGCGCGCCAGCCGGTGGGCCAGCGGCAGGTTTCTCTCGATGACCCGGGCCCGCAGTGTGACGCGGTCGGGGTGGCCGGCGGGCAGTTGGTCGCGTTCGCGCAGCAGCTGATCGGTGATCGCTGCTTCGGCCGGCCAATTGCGACGGGACGTGGTGACGGTGCGAACGGTATTCGTCGCTGACGTGGTCGGCCCGTCGGGCGGGCGAGCGGTCAGTAGAGCCATCGCAGGGCTTCTCAGCCCGGCCGGACGACGGAGAGTTCGCTGGGGTGCGCGCGTGCGACGCCGGCAACGGTGTGGCCGCCCTCGTTATCCCATACCGCGTGCGGATCGGGCCCGTTGCGGGGAGCCGCGGGCATGGCCGCGAGAATGTCGGGTGCTCGCATCGTGTTCATCGGATCGGCCGCCATGGTCATCGCCCGCCTGGCTGTCGCGGCCCCCGTGTCGGGCGGCACCACGAGCACGTCGAGCTGGTCGCCTCGATCGGTGATGGCGATCAAGAGGGCGGGGTCGAGGCTGGCGAACCATCCCATCCGGACCACACCCGCGCCGACTGCGAGCCGCCGGAACCGGCTGTTCCAGGTGACGCTGTTGAGCATCACCTGCCGGATCGGGCCGTAGCGGGCGACGAGGGCGAGGAGGAGTCCGGGAAGTTCGGCCACCGGGTCCCAGGACCGCGCCCACCACCCGCCGTCGAGGACCGCCCGGCCGGATCGGGTGGGAGAGAGGAACAACCGCGGTAACGACGGCGGTGTGGACGGCACGATCGTGGCGCGTTGGGCGGTGGTGAGCATGGCTGAACCGTCCTGGTGTGAAGGGCGAGGCGCGGACGCCACGCGGGTGAAGTGACGGCAGAACGGGGGCGCGTGCCGCGCTCGGCGGGCTGCGCCTCTCCGCGGGGTGGGCGGGCCGGCTACCGGTGCGTCTGCTGGCCCGTCGCGTCACGCGGCGCCGGGGGAAGCGGGGCCGTCAACGGCCCGGTCGCGACGTGAGGGCGGCGTCGGTGGCCGAGCATCCGTAGCTGCGCGATGCGGGCCGTGCCGGGAACGGCCACGAGCAGGACGCCGAAGACCGCGGCCAGCAGCAGCGCCACTCCCAGGGGCAGATGCCCGTGGGCGCCGAAGAACGACACCTCGGTGCGTTGACCGTTCTGCAGTACGAAGATCAAGAGCATCAGGAGTACGAGGGCGAATGCCACGGCGGCCACCCACAGGCCGCCCAGCCGCGTGCGCGGCACGGCCGACCGGGGCGGCCTCGGGCCGGAATGGTCCTCGTGCCCGGCGTGCGGCGTGGGTAGGTCTGGACGATTCTGAGCTGCGGTCATCACAACCGCCGCCTTTCCGATCAACAATCGCTGTGCCTGGATCCGCCGGGTCAGGCCAGCGCAGGCATTGGCGATGACTCGACGGTGAACGAGCAGAGCCGGCTTTGGCGAGGCCCGCCGGCGGGTGATCTCTCGTACCGCAATGGCCCGTCATATTGACCTCGACCGGTGGGCCGTCCGCCAGCGGTGGACCATCAGCACCGGGGTCCCGAGCGCATCTTCACCCTACGCTCTTCCGACCTCCGTGGCGATGGCCGTGGATGCGTCGAGGGGTGACGGTGGTGCTGCATGTCCCCGCCTGTCTCGCCCCAGCGTGCGCCGTCGCTGACATCGGGCAAGCCGACGGCCCGGGGTCCAGGGCGGCGCGGCTACCGTGCCTGCCCCCGGCCGACCGGGGAAACCGCATGATAGGACGTGATGAGCGCGTACACGACTGACCCCGTGCCGCAGCACGCCGCGCCGCGTCCGGTCACCCGCCGCCGGCGCGTCGTGGTCACCGCCGTGGTGCTCACCATCCTCGCCGTCGAGGTCGTCCTCGGCGCTCCGTCCCTGGCCGATGCCCTGAACCAGCTCCGCACGCCGCACTGGGGCTGGGTGGTCGCCGCGGTCGTGGCGGAGGTCGTCTCCATGGGTGGGTACGCCCGGATGCAGCGCCGCCTGCTGCGCGCCGCCGGCACCCGCCTCTCCGTCCGGCGGCATGTCGCCCTCGCATACGCGGCGCACTCGTTGAGTGTCACCCTGCCCGGCGGTCCGCTCTTCTCCACCCGCTACAACTTCCAGCAGATGCGGCGGTACGGGGCGTCGGCCGCCGTCGCCTCCTGGTGCATCGCGCTCAGCGGCATTCTGTCCAGCGCGGCGCTGGTCCTGATCGGCATCGTCGGCGGGATCGTCGCCGGCGGCGGCGGTAGTTGGGCGAGGCTGGTCGCGTATCTCGCCGCCGCGGTGGCGGTCGCGGTCGGCGTACGGGTGGTCGCCCAGCACCCGCAGTGGCTCATTCGGCCGGTCGAACGGGTGCTGACCAGGCTCAACCGCGTCCGTGGGCGACGCGCCGCGCAGCTCCGCGAGCGGATCACCGCCCTCGTCGACCAGATCTCCGCGGTACGGATCCGACCGGCCGACTTCGGTGTGGCGGCCGTCCTCGCCGTGCTCAACTGGCTGCTGGACGCGCTGTGTTTGTGGATGTGCTGCCGGGCCGTGGGCGCCGAGGGGATCACCCTCACCGAACTCGTCATCGCCTACTGCGCGGGGATGGCCGCCGCCAGCATTCCCATCGTGCCCGGCGGTCTCGGCGTCGTCGACGGCGCGCTGATCCTCGGCCTGGTGACCGGCGGGATCGCCACCAGCGACGCCATCGCCGGCGTCGTGCTGTACCGACTGATCAGCTTCGGCTTCATCATCACGGCCGGATGGATCGTGTGGCTGCTGGTCCGACACCTCCAGAGGGCCGATACCGGCGCCACGGTGTGAGCGGGCGCGGGGAACTCGCCGGGGGTCCCGCAGTGCGGCGATCTCGTGAACCCGGTTGGTCATCTCGGTGACTCGCGTCGCGCGGCGGCCCTCGTACTCGGCGTTCGGCATTCTCGCGTGTGCATACTTGCGCGGTTGATGTTGTGCCGGAAGACGTGGTCGTCCGGCTGCTACGCGAGGTGGTTGTGGTGGTCGAGAAGACGGCGTCCCGCGGGGGCGGGGTTTCCAGCACGACGGCGGCGATGACCGATCCCGGGCTGCGACAGCTGCTGGCGGGTCTGACCGCGGTGCGCGACGGTGACTTCGGCACCCGGTTGCCGGAGGACGCCGACGGCCTGCTGGGCGAGATCGCGACCGTCTTCAACGGCATGGTGGACCAGCTGTCGCTGTTCACCTCGGAGGTGACCCGGGTGGCCCGGGAGGTGGGCACCGAGGGGCAGTTGGGCGGCCAGGCCGAGGTCCCCGGGGTGTCGGGCACCTGGAAGGACCTCACCGACTCGGTCAACGCGATGGCCGGCAACCTCACCGACCAGGTCCGCGACATCGCGGAGGTCGCCACCGCGGTGGCGCGGGGCGACCTGTCGCAGAAGATCACCGTCGACGTGCGGGGCGAGATCCTCGAGCTGAAGATCACCATCAACACGATGGTGGACGAGCTCTCGTCGTTCGCGGACGAGGTGACGCGGGTGGCCCGCGAGGTGGGCAGCGAGGGGCGGCTCGGCGGCCAGGCCGAGGTGCCGGGCGTCGCCGGCACCTGGCGCGACCTGACCGACTCCGTGAACTTCATGGCCGGAAACCTGACCAGTCAGGTTCGCAACATCGCCCAGGTGACCACCGCGGTGGCGCGGGGTGACCTGTCGCAGAAGATCACCGTCGACGCCCGGGGCGAGATCCTCGAGCTCAAGAGCACCATCAACACGATGGTGGACCAGCTCTCGTCGTTCGCCGACGAGGTGACCCGGGTGGCCCGGGAGGTGGGCACCGACGGGCGGCTCGGCGGCCAGGCCCAGGTCAGCGGCGTCGCCGGCACCTGGCGCGACCTCACCGACTCGGTGAACTCGATGGCCGGAAACCTGACCGACCAGGTGCGCAGCATCGCCCAGGTGGCCACGGCGGTGGCCCGGGGCGACCTGTCGCAGAAGATCACCGTCACCGCGCACGGCGAGATCCTGGAGCTCAAGAACACCATCAACACGATGGTGGACCAGCTCTCGTCGTTCGCCGACGAGGTGACCCGGGTGGCCCGGGAGGTCGGCACGGAGGGCCGTCTCGGCGGGCAGGCGGACGTCAAGGGCGTCTCCGGCACATGGAAGGACCTCACCGAGTCGGTCAACGTCATGGCGGACAACCTCACCGCGCAGGTGCGCAGCATCGCCGAGGTGACCACCGCGGTGGCGAAGGGCGACCTGACCCAGAAGATCCGGGTCGACGCCCGCGGCGAGATCCTGGCGCTCAAGGAGACCATCAACACGATGGTCGACCAGCTCTCCGCGTTCGCCGACGAGGTGACCCGGGTGGCCCGCGAGGTGGGCACGGAGGGCCGCCTCGGGGGTCAGGCGCGGGTGCTCAACGTCGGCGGGACCTGGAAGGACCTCACCGACAACGTCGACGAGATGGCGAACAACCTCACCAACCAGGTGCGCTCGATCGCGCTGGTCGCCACGGCGGTTGCCCAGGGTGACCTGAGCCGGAAGATCACGGTGGAGGCGAAGGGCGAGGTCGCCGTGCTCGCCCAGACCATCAACACCATGGTCGACACCCTCGGCGCGTTCGCCGACGAGGTGACCCGGGTGGCCCGCGAGGTGGGCACGGAGGGCCGCCTCGGCGGTCAGGCGCGGGTGCCCAACGTCGCCGGCACCTGGAAGGACCTCACCGACAACGTCAACTCGATGGCGAACAACCTGACCGGCCAGGTGCGCAACATCGCCCAGGTCACGACCGCCGTGGCGCAGGGCGACCTGACCAAGAAGATCGACGTGGACGCCCGCGGCGAGATCCTGGAGCTCAAGACCACCATCAACACCATGGTCGACCAACTCTCCAGCTTCGCCGCCGAGGTCACCCGGGTGGCCCGCGAGGTGGGCAGCGAGGGCCGCCTCGGCGGGCAGGCCGAGGTCGAGGGCGTCTCCGGCACCTGGAAGCGGCTCACCGAGAACGTCAACGAGCTGGCCGGCAACCTGACCCGCCAGGTGCGCGCCATCGCCGAGGTGACCAGCGCGGTGGCCACCGGCGACCTGACCCGCTCCATCACGGTGGACGCCCCGGGCGAGGTGGGCGAGCTCAAGGACAACATCAACTCGATGGTGGAGTCGCTGCGCGAGACCACCCGGACCAACCAGGAACAGGACTGGCTCAAGACCAACCTGGCCCGCATCGCGGGGCTGATGCAGGGGCACCGCGACCTCGACGTGGTCGCCGGCCTGGTGATGAACGAGCTCGCGCCCCTGGTATCCGCGCAGCTCGGCACGTTCCTGCTCGTCGACGAGACCGCCGGCGGGACCGTACTGCGGGTCGTCGGCGGCTACGGGCACGACGCCTCAGGCCGCCGGTACGCCCTCGGCGAGTCTCTGGTCGGGCAGGCCGCGGTGAGCAAGCGGGCGATCGTGGTGGACGCGGTCCCGGCCGACTACGTCACCGTCTCGTCCAGCCTCGGTGCGGCCGCCCCGCTGCACCTGGTGGTGCTCCCCATCCTCTTCGAGGACCAGGTGCTCGGGGTCATCGAGCTGGCCAGCATGAGCCGCTTCACCGAGGTCCAGCGCGACTTCCTCGACCAGCTCACGGAGACCATCGGCGTCAACGTCAACACCATCGTCGCCAACGCCCGTACCGACGTGCTGCTCACCGAGTCGCAGCGCCTCGCCGCCGAGCTGCAGGCCCGCTCGGAGGAGCTGCAGGCCCGCTCCGAGGAGCTCCAGCGCTCCAACGCCGAGCTCGAGGACAAGGCGGCGCTGCTGGCCCGGCAGAACCACGACATCGAGACGAAGAACTCCGAGATCGAGCACGCCCGCCAGGAGCTGGAGACCCGCGCCCAGCAGCTGGCGCTCGCCTCGAAGTACAAGTCGGAGTTCCTGGCCAACATGAGCCACGAGCTGCGTACTCCGTTGAACTCGCTGCTCATCCTCGCGCAACTGCTGGCGCAGAACCCGGGGCGCAACCTGACCGGCAAGCAGGTCGAGTACGCGACCGTCATCCACTCGGCCGGCACGGACCTGTTGCAGCTCATCAACGACATCCTCGACCTGTCGAAGGTCGAGGCCGGGAAGATGGACATCAACCCGGAGACGTTCGAGCTGGCCACGCTGCGCGACTACGTCGACGCCACCTTCCGGCCGTTGACCACCCCGCGCGGCCTGGAGCTGGAGATCGCCACCGGTCCGGACGTGCCGACCGTGCTGCACACCGACGAGCAGCGGCTGCGGCAGGTGCTGCGCAACCTGGTCTCCAACGCCGTGAAGTTCACCGAGAAGGGGCGGGTGGAGCTGCGTATCGAGCGGGCGCAGGCCGCCGAGCTGCCGGACACCTTCGATCCCTCCGACACGGTCATCGCGTTCCGGGTCACCGACACCGGCATCGGTATCGCCGAGCAGCACCTGACGGCCATCTTCGACGCCTTCCAACAGGCCGACGGCACCACCAGCCGACGCTACGGCGGCACCGGGCTCGGGTTGTCCATCAGCCGGGAGATAGCCCAGCTGCTGGGTGGCCAGATCCAGGCGCACAGTGTGCTGGGACAGGGCAGCACGTTCACCCTGTACATGCCGCTCGGCGCCGTACCGTCCGCCACCGCCGGCGAGGCCACGCCCGACGTCGCGCTCCCGTGGACGCTCCCGTCGGCGCTGCCGCCGGCCGTTCCTCTCGCCCCGGGTGAGGGTCGCCGGGTGCTGGTGCTGGAACGCCACGACAAGGGACTGCTGACGATGCTGACCCAGGGGGTCGCGGCCGACCTGAGCGAGGGGAACCCGCCGGTGGAGGTCGTCACCGCGGTGGACGCGGCGTCGGCCGTCGAGGCGATGAGCGGCCGGCGGCACCACTGCCTGGTGCTGCACCTCGACCTGCCCGACGACAGCGGGACCGCGGTGTTCAAGGCGTTGCACGACGACCCGGCGCTGCGCGGTGTGCCCGTGCTGGCGTACCGCGGGCACCCGCTGACTCCCGGCCAGGACGCCCTGTTGCAGGCGCTCGCCCACGAACGGCCGTTGGAGATCCTGCGCAGCCTCGACGAGCTGCGCGAGCGCATCGCCCTGCACCTCACGGCGGTCACTCCGGAGCGGGTCCTGCCGTTCGCCCCTGCCACGCCGGACGTCCGGCCCGCCGTGGACTCGCTCTCGGGTGAGCTGGTCGGACGCAAGGTCCTGGTCGTCGACGACGACGCCCGCAACGTCTTCGCTCTCACCAACATCCTGGAACTGCACGGGCTCGATGTCGTCTACGCCGAGAACGGCCGCAAGGGCATCGAGATGCTGATGCGCCACGACGACATCGACCTCGTCCTGATGGACGTGATGATGCCGGAGATGGACGGTTACGCGGCCACGGCGGCCATCCGCGCCATGCCCCGCTACGCGGATCTGCCGATCATCACGGTCACCGCCAAGGCCATGCACGGCGACCGGGAGAAGAGCATCTCCTCCGGCGCCAGCGACTACGTCACCAAGCCGGTGGACGCCGCCGATCTGCTGGAGTGCATCCATCGCTGGTTGAACGGCTGACCGCGGCCCCTGCCCGCCCCGCCGCCCGTATCCGGGCGGCGGGGTCGGGTCAACCGTGAAGGGGGGTGACCGCGGCAGCCGCGGTCACCGTGCGGAGCCGGCCGGCGTGGTGTCGGGGAGCTCGACGGGAATGCCGCGCGCCACCAGCCGCGGGACGACGCCGGTCATCATCGCGGTCATGTTCTCGATGACCCGGTCGTTGTCGTGGTTGAAGAAGTCGAACCACAGCATCAGGCGGTCCCGGGGGTGGAACCGGGCGATCATCTGCTCCGCGACCTCGTCGGCGTCGCCGACCAGCGCGTTCTCCGCGGCGGTGGTGATTCTCGCCGGGTCCACCGTTCCGTCCATCGCGCGCCAGTACGCGCTCAGCGTGCTGCGCGCCTCGTCCCGCGCGGCGGCGCGACGCTGCTCCGGCGACAGGCCGGGACGTGCGTTGAGGAAGACGAACGTGGTCCGCGGCATGTAGTCACGGCGCCACCCGCCTCCGGCCGGGTGGTACACCGCGCGCATCCGCTCGTGCGTCTGCTCGATGACGTGCGGCGGCGTGATGCTGAGGTTGAACACCCGCACCGGAGCGATCCGGTTGAGGTGGGCCTGCAGGAGCGGGTCCGCCGAACCGAGGAGCAGACGCAACAGCTCGCGTCGCGGCCGCTCCGGCACGATCTTCGTCACCGGAAACGGCCATCGCCGGGGCACCGGTAGCTCATCGCCGCGGTGGTCGGCGGCACGAAGTACCTCCTGCCACCGCTCGTCATCGGGGAAGTGCTCCCGGCGCAGGACGAACGGCGCGACCTCGTCGCTGCTCAGCTCCGCGCCGGTGACCAGCCGCGTGAAGATCTCCGCCGCCTCCCAGAGAATCGCCCGCTTCACCTGGTTCCAGGCCAGCTCCTCCCAGTCGCTGCGCGGACGCACCCCGGTGAGTCGGTTGACGAAGTCGAACCGGCCGCTGGCGAAGCCGATGCGCAGCCGCCGCCGCTCCGCCGGGTCCAGGCCGTGCCACGCGAGGGTGCTGACGACCCGCTCGGCGGCGGGGATCGGCCCGCCGTTGCAGACGATGTTCGTGATCGCGGATCCGACGTCGAGCCGGGTGGTGCGGGCGAAGACCTGCTGCGCGAGCAGGCAGACGTCGGTGTTCAGACCGACCTCACCGTCCCAGTGCGGCAGCACGGGTTGGGGATGTCGCTTCTGCGACTCGTTGCTGTAGTGGCTCTCCGCTACCCACACGGTGCCGTAGCCCAGCTCGTCGGCGACCTCGCACTGGCTCAGGAAGTTGCGCAGCACCTGACTTTCGCTCGGTTGCCGGCCCTGCGCGGGCGCGGGCGTGATGCTGCAGAAGATGTCGAGCTTCACGAGGGCTCCTCTCCGTGCGGAACACCGCGCTGCTGATCGTTCATTGACCAGTTTGACGGTCGGGTCAATGCCCGACAGCGAGCCGCAAGCACCCGCCGGCGCGGGGGAGACGCCGAGGATCCGCGGGTGGGGCGGGTGTGACCGCGGGGCGGCCGGGGTAACGGCGTGCGCATGCCGAAGCGATTCGAGAACTACGACCGGGTAGCGGTGATCACGGGGTCCGATTCCGGGATCGGGGAGGCGACCGCCGTGGCACTGGCCGTCAGCGGATTCGACATCGGCGTCACCTACCGCTCCGACAAGACCGGCGCCGAGTCGACCGCGGAGAAGGTACGCGCCGCGGGTCGCCGGTGCGAGGTCCGCCATCTCGACCTCACCGACCTGCCGGGCGCCGCGGCGGTCATCGACGAACTCGCCGACGCGCTGGGCGGGCTGGGCGTGCTGGTCAACAACGCGGGTACGGGCATCCGGACGCCCGTCGTGGACACCGGCTTCGAGCAGTGGCGTCAGGTGCTCTCCGTCGATCTCGACGGGCCGTTCCTGTGCGCCCAGCGGGCCGCCCGGCGGATGATCACCAGCGGCCGTGGTGGTCGGATCATCAACATCACGAGCGTGCACGAACACGCGCCCCGGATCGGCGCCGGCGCGTACTGCGCGGCGAAGGGTGGGCTGGGGCTGCTGACCAAGGTGATGGCGCAGGAGTTGGCGGAGCACGGCATCACGGTGAACGCGGTCGCGCCGGGGGAGATCGCCACGCCGATGACCGATAACGAGGACGTGGACCCGCACGGCGTGGAGCGCCCGGGTGTCCCCGTCGGCCGGCCCGGAGACGCCAACGAAGTGGCCGCCGTCGTGGCGTTGCTCGCCGAGCCGCGCGCCGCCTACGTGACCGGCGCGTCATGGCCGGTCGACGGCGGCATGCTGCTGATGGGTCCGCAGGCCGGATCGCACCTGAAATCCGGTGACTGGCGCAACGGCTGACGCGGCCACGGTAGGTGCCTGTTCAACGGTGTCCGGTCGGCCCGCTCCGACGCGGCCCATAGAATGGGCGGGTGCCCATCGATGTGACAGATGTGCCGGAGCGGGAACGCTTCGAGGCCCGGGACGGCGACGCTGACCAGGCCCTGGCCGGCTTCATGACCTACCAGGTGACCGGCAGGATCATCGCCGTCACCCATCTGAACATCTCGCCCGGTTACGAGGACCGTGATGTGGGCGACCTGCTGGCGCGGGCGGTCATGGATGACGCCAGGAGCCGGACCCGCACCGTGGTCCCCATCTGTCCCTTCCTCGCCGAGTGGGCCACCCGGCACCGTGAGTACACGAACCTCGTCGCCCCCTCCACGAAAAAGATGAAGTGACGTTCCCGCCGTCCTAAAGGACGTCGATTCCCTCCGCGCTGTGCGCGGAACACGCAGCGTTCGGGGGGATTCCTGCGCGGTGCCGGCACGGGTGCCGGTCTTACCTGCGCTCCACAGGCGTTTGGGTTTTGCCCGGCGTCCCCAGGCCAACACGTTGATCGCCGCGATCACGTCCCGATCGTGGACCGTCCCGCACCGGCAGGCGCGCTACCCGTGCCCACCTGCTGTCCTGCACGGGTTGCGCCACAGTCGGGAATCCGTCCGCCGCGAGCGGCCTCGGCCGCCGCAGCCCGGCGCGCGACGTCACCGCAAGAGCTCTTTCGACTCGTACGTTGAGTCCGAGTTCTGGTGCCTGATCGGATGATCGTCTGAGCTCCACGGCGCGTGCGCGGGGCGCGGGGCGGAACTGTGCGTCGTGCTGCACGCCGGTGCGGTGCTGTCAAGATCCTTTTTCCGTTGGCCTGTCGTGCGTAGCCTCGATGCACCTGAGCAGGCGATACGGGGGGAGGGGTGGGCGTGTCCACGTGGAGTCGATCCAGACGCACGGCGACGGCAGCCGGGCGTACCAGGGGACTTTTCCTGGTCCCGGCGCCTGGCCCCCACAGCGCCGCCACCGTCCCCCCGACCCCGGAATCGGAGAGTCGCCACATGGGACTCTCCGCGCGCGAGCAACAGCTGCTGCAACTGCTTGCGCGGGGGCACACCGTGCTCACCGCCGCGCGAGACCTCGACATCAGCAGCCGCACGGCCGAAGCGACCCTGGCCGCCCTCCGCATGCGGGTCGAGGCGCCGAGCCTCTACGTGCTTGGGGCGATGGCGGAACGCCTCGGGTGGCATCACGCTCAGGGCGGCGCGCTGTAGCGCGACGCCGGTCGGCGAGCGCTGCGGAGAAGCGGCGCCGCGCCGGGGTGGAGTACCTGTAGGCCTGCGTAGTGGGAGCCGTCGAAAGGCCGGGTTCCGCGACGGTCGCGGCCCGGCCTTTCGATCAACCGCTCACCGATCAGCGGGGACTGCTGATCAGGCCGTGCGGGTCGAGCACATACTTCCGTGCGGCTCCCTGGTCGAACTCCGCGTAGCCCTGCGGGGCCCGTTCAAGCGGAATCGGGGTCGCGTCGACGTTCTTGGCGATCGACACCCGGTCGTGCAGGATCGCCATCATGAGCTGCCGGTTGTATCGCATGACCGGACACTGGCCGGTGTAGAAGGCGTGCGACTTGGCCCAGCCGAGGCCCAGCCGTAGCGAGAGCGACCCTTCCTTGGCCGCCTCGTCCTGCGCGCCCGGGTCGCCGGTGACGTAGAGCCCGGGGATGCCGATCGCGCCGCCGGCACGGGCGATGGTCATCAGCGAGTTGAGCACGGTCGCGGGCCTCTCCACGTCCGCTTCCCGCCCATGCCCGCGCGCCTCGAACCCGACCGCGTCGACGGCGCAGTCGACCTCCGGGACCCCGAGGATCTGCTCGATCTGGTCCTGCGGTTCGCCCTCGCTGATGTTCACGGTCTCGCATCCGAAGCTGCGTGCCTTGGCCAGCCGCTCCTCGTTGAGGTCGCCGATGATGACCACGGCCGCGCCGAGCAGGAACGCGGAGGTCGCCGCGGCGAGCCCGACCGGGCCGGCGCCCGCGATGTAGACCGTGGAACCGGTCGTCACACCCGCGGTGACGCATCCGTGATAACCGGTCGGGAAGATGTCCGACAGCATCGCCAGGTCGAGGATCTTCTCCATGGCCTGGTCACGGTCGGGGAACTTCAACAGGTTCCAGTCGGCGTACGGCACCATCACGTACTGCGCCTGACCGCCGATCCAGCCGCCCATGTCCACATATCCGTACGCGGAGCCCGGTCGGTCCGGGTTGACGTTCAGGCAGATGCCGGTTCGGCCCTCCTTGCAGTTGCGGCACCTCCCGCAGGAGATGTTGAACGGCACCGAGCACACGTCACCGACCTGGATGAACTCGACGTCGGGTCCCTTCTCGACGACCTCGCCGGTGATTTCGTGGCCGAGCACGAGTCCCTCGGGGGCGGTCGTGCGGCCGCGGACCATGTGCTGATCGCTGCCGCAGATGTTCGTCGCGACGCATTTGAGGATGACCCCGTGGGGCGTCTTGCGACCGACGTTGGCCGGGTTCACGCCCGGCCCGTCGCGCAGTTCCAGCGTCGGGTAGTCGGTGTCCTGGATCTCGACCTTGCCCGGTCCCATGTAGGCGACCGCTCTGTTTCCCACCATGCTTGCGCTCCGTCCAGATTCGCTGCGGATGTGGGGAGTGCGGTTCGGTCCTGCGCCTCACCTCCTCGCGTCTGCGTTACCTCAGCCCGATCGGCGAGGCAAACGCGTCACATCCATGACGGCTATCCATCCGCGTCGTGCGGCAAACACCGACGATCGACCTTCGCCACCACCCGGAAAAGCCGGGCCGGGCCGTACGTGGTGGGAGGGTGACGGCGCGTACGGTGGCGCGGATCAGTGCCGATGCAGCGGTGAGGTAGGAGTGGACGAGGTCCCGGGCCAGCCCGGGGGTGAGCTGCTCGGATGACTGACCTGACGAAGGTCGGGAGCTCGCGCGCGGTCATGCCAGGGAGTATCTCGGGCGTCCACGGCGTTGACGTATCCGACCGCTGCCGGAGTTGCGACCGGTGGCCTGTTGTACACGCCACCGCGGCCTTCGGCCCCGGTTGCGGCCCCATGTCCCACCCGGGGACTAGGCTCGCTGCGTTGTCCTGCGGATTCGCCGTGCCACGGCTCATCCTGACAGGCGCCCACCCCGACACGACTCTGGGAGTACGACCAGGTGACTGCACAGCCCGAGACCCTCTACGGGGCCGACGACCTCACGCACCTTGAGGGCCTCGACGCCGTCCGGAAGCGGCCCGGCATGTACATCGGGTCGACCGACAGCCGTGGCGTGGGTCACCTCGTCAACGAGATCCTCGACAACTCCACCGACGAGGGTGTCGCCGGTCACGCCACCCGCGTCGAGGTCATCCTGCACCCCGACGGGTCGGTGCAGGTCGACGACAACGGTCGCGGCATCCCGACCGACATCCACGCCAAGTCCGGCATCTCCGGTGTCGAGCTGGTGCTGACCCGCCTGCACGCGGGTGGCAAGTTCGGCGGCTCGGGTTACAAGACCTCCGGCGGCCTGCACGGCGTCGGCGCGTCCGCCGTCAACGCCCTGTCCCACCGGTTCGACGTGACGGTGAAGCGGGACGGCAAGGTCCACCAGATGTCGTTCCAGCGCGGTGTGCCGGGCGTCTTCGCCGGCGCCGGCCCGACGGCGGCGTTCACCCGCGAATCCGGGCTGCACGTGGTGCGGAAGATGAAGCGCGGCGAGCCCACCGGCACGTCGATCCGCTACTGGTATGACTCCCGCTATTTCGAGACCGGTGCGGCGCTGGACGTCGACGCCGTCCGGACGAAGCTTCGCAACACCGCGTTCCTCGTTCCCGGTGTCACCTACGTGCTGCGCGACGGCACGCAGGACGAGGTGCGCGAGGAGACCTTCCAGTTCCCCAACGGCCTCGCCGACATGGTGGAGTTCCTGGCCCCGGCCGGGGACAAGGCGGTTTCCGGCACGCTGCTCGTCAACGGTGAGGGCACCTACAAGGAGAACGCCGCCGACGAGAACGGCGTCATGCAGTCGAACGTGCAGCGGCGCGCCGAGGTCGAGGTCGCGTTCCGGTGGGGGACGGGCTACGAGCGGACCGTCGAATGCTTCACCAACACGATCCGTAACGTTCACGGTGGCACGCACCGCAAGGGTTTCGAGCGGGCGGCCGTACGCGCGCTGGGCGACGCGATCAAGAACACCCGGGGTCTGCTCAAGCCGAAGGAGGACGCGCCCACCCTCGATGACGTCCTCGAGGGCATGACCGCCGTCATCCACGTGCGCATCCCCGAGCCGCAGTTCACCTCGCAGACCAAGGACGAGCTCTCCACCGCCGGGATCACCAAGGTGATCCAGACGATCGTCGAACAGCACCTCAAGGCGTGGGTCGACGACCGCAAGACCAAGACCGAGGCGCGGACGGTGCTGCAGAAGATCGTCGACGCCGCGCGGGTCCGGTTGACGCAGAAGCAGCAGAAGGACGCCGCGCGCCGCAAGACGGCCCTGGAGGGCGCGTCGATGCCGGCGAAGCTGGTGGACTGCCGGTCGACCGGCGTCGACCGCAGCGAGTTGTTCATCGTCGAGGGAGACAGCGCTCTGGGCACGGCGCGGATGGCCCGCTCGTCGGAGTACCAGGCGCTGCTGCCGATCCGCGGCAAGATCCTCAACGTGCAGAAGGCGAGCCTGCAGCAGGTTCTGGACAACGCGGAGTGTTCGGCGATCGTGCAGGTCCTCGGTGCGGGATCGGGGCGCACGTTCGACCTCGACGCGCTCCGCTACGGACGCATCCTGATCATGGCCGACGCCGACGTCGACGGTTCGCACATCCGAACCCTGCTGATCACGCTCTTCGCGAAGTACATGCGCCCGGTGATCGAGGCCGGTCGGCTGTACGCGGCGATGCCGCCGCTACACAAGATCACTACCAAGGGCCGCAACACCGAGACCATCTACACGTACACGCAGCTCGAGATGTCGAACACGGTCGGTCGGCTGGAGAAGGCCGGAAAGCAGATCGTCACCCCGATTCCCCGGTTCAAGGGCCTCGGCGAGATGGACGCGGACGAGTTGTGGGAGACCACGATGAACCCGGCCAGCCGCGCCGTCCGCCGGATCACGCTGGACGACGTCGACGCGGCGGAGAGGGTTCTCGAGCTGCTGATGGGCGAGAAGGTCGAGCCGCGCAAGAACTGGCTCATCGACTCCGCCAGCCGCGTCGACCAGGAAACGATCGACGCCTGATCGCGCACGTCGCCAACTCGCTGTATTCGTAGGTTCTTCGAGGAGAGCACTCACCAATGGCACGCCGCAAGGGGACGCAGTCGCAGGTTGACCTGTCCGCCTTCGACCAGGCGGGGGCGCACGTCCTCGACAACCCGCTGACCACCGAGGTCGAAGACTCATATCTGGAGTACGCGTACAGCGTCATCCACTCCCGTGCACTGCCCGACGCGCGCGACGGCCTCAAGCCGGTCCACCGCCGCATCCTGTTCTCGATGAGTGAGCAGGGCTACCGGCCGGACCGCGGCCACGTGAAGTCCGCGCGCGTCGTCGGTGACGTGATGGGTAAGTACCACCCGCACGGCGACACCGCCATCTACGACGCGATGGTCCGCCTCGCGCAGGACTTCTCGCTCAACGTCCCGCTGATCGACGGGCACGGAAACTTCGGCTCGCCGGACGACGGCCCGGCCGCGGCGCGATACACCGAGGCGCGCATGTCGCGCGAGGCGATGCTCCTCGTCGGCGAGCTCGGCGAGGAGACCGTCGAGTTCAGGCCCAACTACGACGGGTCGTTGGAAGAGCCGGCGGTGCTGCCCGCGGCGTTCCCGAACCTGCTCGTCAACGGCACCTCCGGCATCGCCGTCGGCATGGCGACGAACATGATCCCGCACAACCTCGGCGAGGTGGTGGCGGCGGCGCGTTGGCTGATCACGCACCCCACGGCGCCGCTGGAAAAGCTGATGGAGTTCGTGCCCGGCCCGGACCTGCCGACCGGTGGTCTGCTGCTCGGCCTGGACGAGGTGCGCAAGGCGTACGAGACCGGGCGTGGTGTCGTGCGGATGCGCGGCAAGGTCGAGATCGGCCCGCTGGAGGGCAGCCGGGGGCGTCAGGCGATCACGGTGACCGACCTGCCGTACGGCGTCGGCGCCGAGAAGATCATCGAGAAGATCACCGACGAGGTCAACAAGACCAAGCGGCTGCAGGGCATCGCCGACGTCAAGGACCTCACCGACCGGGAGAACGGCACCCGCCTGGTCATCGAGTGCAAGGTCGGCGTCAATCCGCAGGCGCTGCTCGCCGACCTCTACCGGCTCACGCCGTTGGAGCAGTCGTTCGGCATCAACAACCTGGTCCTGGTCGACGGGCAGCCGCGGACCCTCGGCCTCAAGGCCCTGCTCGAGGTCTTCCTGGCCCACCGTTACGAGGTGGTGACCCGGCGCACGACGTACCGGCGCCGTAAGCGCCAGGAGCGGCTGCACCTGGTGGACGGCCTGCTGATCGCGCTGCTGGACATCGACAAGGTGGTCCGGCTGATCCGGGGCAGTGACAACGCGCAGGCCGCCAAGGATGGTCTGATGCGGCAGTTCAAGCTCTCCGAGATCCAGGCCACCTACATCCTCGACACGCCGCTGCGCCGGCTCACCAAGTTCGACCGGATCGAGTTGGAGACCGAGCAGGAGAAGCTGCGCGGTGAGATCGCGGAGTTGTCGCTGATCCTCGACGACGAGGCCGTGCTGAAGAAGCTCGTCTCCACCGAGTTGGCCGCGGTCGTGAAGGACTTCGCGACCGAGCGGCGCACCACGCTGATCGACGGCGACCTCAAGGAGGTGCTCGCCGCCTCCGTGCCGGCCGGGCCGCTCGAGGTGGCCGACGACCCGTGCCAGGTGATCCTCTCCGCGACCGGCCTGGTCGCCCGGACCGCCGCCGAGTCGGAGGAGGCGTCCGAGGGACGTCGCCGCAACGGCCGGGTCAAGCACGACGCGGTACGCGCCGTCGTGCACTCCACCGCTCGCGGTCAGGTCCTGTTGGTGACCAACCTGGGACGGGCGTTCAAGACGGATGTGCTGCCGCTGCCGGTGCTGCCGGAGCAGGCGGGTACGGTCTCGCTGCGCGGCGGCATGTCGGCCAGCGAGCTCGTGCCGTTGCAGCCGGGGGAGAA
Source organism: Micromonospora sp. NPDC049679 (assembly GCF_040659735.1). Taxonomy (NCBI): domain Bacteria; kingdom Bacillati; phylum Actinomycetota; class Actinomycetes; order Micromonosporales; family Micromonosporaceae; genus Micromonospora; species Micromonospora sp. NPDC049679. The sequence goes on along the minus strand of NZ_JBFANZ010000034.1, from coordinate 23,310 downwards.
GGTCGTCGGGCTGGCGCCGCTCGGGGAGCAGGGCGCCGGTTCGCCGGGGCTCGCGCTGGGCACGCGGCAGGGCGTGGTGAAGGTGACCGCGCCGGAATGGCCGGTGCGCTCCGACGAGTTCGAGGTCATCGGGCTCAAGGACGGCGACGAGGTGATCGGTGCCACCTGGCTCACCGACGGCACCGAGACACTGGTGTTCGTGACCTCCGACGCGTCACTGCTGCGGTTCGACGCGAAGCTCGTGCGTCCCCAGGGTCTCAAGGGTGGCGGTATGGCCGGCATCAACGTCACGGCCGGCTCGCACGTCGTCTTCTTCGGTGCGATCCGGACCGACGACACCGCGCACGGTGCCCCGATGGTCGTCACCTCGACCGCCAGCACGGTCAAGGTCACCCCGTTCGCGGAATACCCCGCGAAAGGGCGGGCCACCGGCGGTGTGCGCGCGCAGCGGTTCCTCAAGGGCGAGAGCGAGCTTGTTCTGGCGTGGATCGGACCGCGTCCGGCCGGCGCGACCGGGACCGGCGATCCGGTGGAGTTGCCGTCGATCGACAAGCGCCGCGACGGATCCGGCTTCGCCGTCATGCTCGCCCCCGGCGTCGTGGGTCACCTGATCGAACGGGACTGACCCCGCCGCAACCGCGAGAGGCCAGCACCCACCATCGGTGTGTGCTGGCCGTCGTGAACGTTGCCCGGACGGTGCCCTTACCTCGCGCTTACGTGTGGGCGTTAGCGTCTGCGCCATGGGAAATCGAGAGGCGGCTGCCCATCTGCTGCGCCGCACGACCTTCGGGCCGACGGCCGCGCAGGTCGACGCGGCCGAACGCGCCGGCGTCGACGCGACGTTGGCGGCTCTGCTCGCGCCCACCGGCCCGGACCTGGGCGCGGCCGCCACCCCGATCCCCGCGCTCGGCCCGGACCCGTACGCCGCGCTGTCCGGGAAGTCGACCCGGGAGCAGCGGCAGCAGGCTCAGCAGCAGCGACGCCAGCAGGTCCAGACGATCACCCAGTGGTGGATCAGCCGACTGGTCGCGGCCGACCATCAGCTCAGCGAGAAGCTGGTCTTCTTCTGGCACGGCCACTGGGCCACCAGCGTGCAGAAGGTGAAGTCGGCCGCGCTGATGCTGCGCCAGCAGGAGACGTTCCGACGGTACGGGCGGGGCGATTTCGGCGTGCTGGTCACGGCGATGGTTCATGACCCGGCCCTGATCTTCTGGCTCGACGGGCAGCGCAGTACCCGGCAGGCGCCGAACGAGAACCTCGCACGCGAGCTGATGGAGTTGTTCACCCTCGGCATCGGCAACTACACCGAAGACGACGTGAAGGCCGGTGCCCGCGCCCTGACCGGATGGGTGGTCGAGCGGACGAGCGGCGAGGCGCGGTTCAACCAGCGCCGGCACGACAGCGAACCCAAGACGATATTCGGGCGGACCGCTGCGTTCGACGCAGACTCGTACGCCGACCTGCTGGTCCGCCAGCCGGCGAGCGCGACCTTCCTCGCCCGCCGGCTGTGGTTCCGCTTCGGCTCCGGCGAACCCATGACGGCGGCCACCGAGCAACGGCTGACCAGCGCGTACGGGGCGGGCCGTGACGTGACGGCCCTGTTGCGCGCGCTGTTTCGCGACCCCGCCTTCGCCGGCACCGCCGGCGGGCTCGTCAAGCAGCCGGTCGAGTGGGCCGTCGGCGCCATGCGGCAACTCGGCATCACCGTGACCGCCCTCGATGGACAGTCGCGCAAGCAGTTGACCAACGTCGCCAACGGGCTCGACCAGGTGCTCTTCCGGCCGCCGAGCGTCGGTGGCTGGCCCGCCGGAACCGCATGGCTGACCACCTCCTCGACGCAGGCGCGGCTGCGGGCGGCCGCGGTGCTGGCCGGCCTGGCCAGCACGACCGTGCTGGACCGGCTCGCCGCCGCCCCCGCAGCGGGCCGCGTCGACGCGCTGGCCCGGTTGCTCGTCGTCGATCGGTGGACCGACCGCTCCCGCGCGGTGCTGACCCCGGCCGTCGGCAACATCCGGCAGCTGCTGACCTTCGGCCTGGTCAGCCCCGAGTATGCCGTCCACTGACGCGGGCCGTCCGGCCCGCGAACCCCGGAGGTCGTGACATGGACACCCTGACCCGCCGCAAGTTCCTGATCGCCAGCGGTGTGGTGGCAGGCGGTGCGCTTGCGGCCGGCGCCACGGCGTACAGCCTGGCCGACATCCTCGCCACCGCCGACCGTGACGACCGGGACCCCGACGCGCGGACCCTCGTGCTGATCACCCTGTACGGCGGCAACGACGGACTCAACACGGTGATCCCCTACGCCGACGCGGCGTATCACGACGCCCGGCCGGAGTTGGCCTACGACGCCGGGCAGGTGCTCCGCCTCGACGACGCGCTCGGCCTGAATCCCGCGCTCACCGGGATGCACCGGCTCTTCGGTGAGAAGCGGCTCGCGATCGTGCGCGGCGTGGGCTACCCGAAGGCGGATCGTAGCCACTTCCGGTCGATGGACATTTGGCAGACCGCGCAACCGGACCGCCCGGGCGCGACCGGCTGGCTCGGCCGCTGGTTGGACACGGTCGGGGGAGACCCGCGGCTCGCCGTGTCGTTCGAGCCGGTGCTGCCGCCGCTGCTGGCGGGGCGGACCACGGCCGGGGCGGCCGTGCCGGCCGGCAGGCTGAGCCTGCCGGGCGGGGTCGGGACGCAGTCGCTCGCCGGGTTCGGCGCACCGCAGGCGGGCGAGCCGGCGCTGCAGGCCCGCGCCGCCGCCTGCTTCGCCGATCTGATCGAGATCGACAAGATGGTCACCGCGGTCAACGACGTCGCGGACGAGGCGGCCGAGACGGATTCCGACGATGCGGTGCCGCAGGCCACGGGCACCGGTGGCGGTCGGGCGCCCCTCGACGTCCAGCTCGACATGGTCGCCCGGTGCGTCGAGGCCGGGGTGGCCACCCGGGCCTTCTCGGTGTCGCTCGGGGGCTTTGACACCCACGCGGACGAGAAGCAGCTCCAGGAGCAGCTGCTCGGCATCGTCGACAAGGCGGTGGGCGTGTTCGTCGACCGGATGGCGAAGTCGGCGGCCGGACGCAAGGTGGTCGTGGCTGTCTACTCCGAGTTCGGCCGGCGCGCCCGCGCCAACGCCTCCGACGGCACCGACCACGGCACCGCCTCGAACGTCTTCCTGCTCGGCGCCGGTGTGCGCGGCGGCCTCTACGGTGAGCAACCGAGCCTGACGGACCTGGACAACGGCGATCTGAAGTTCACGACCGATTTCCGTGACGTCTACGCGACGCTGCTCGATCGGGTGCTGGAGGCCGAACCGGAAGGTCTGCTGGATGGCTGGTCCGGCCGGCTCACCGGTCCGCTCTCCGCCGATTGAGCTGCTGGGCGAAAGTGGCCTCCGCGACGCAGGCATCGCCTACGATGAATGTCGGACGGTCGCCGGTTCCGGGAAGGAATCGCTCATGCCTGTAGACCAGGACCATTCGGGAGACGTACCGCCGGCCCGGTCGGGAGGCGTGGCACCGTCGGGCCGCCGGGGGTGGGGAACCGGTCAGCGGCTCGCGGTCGCCGGCGGCGCCGCCGTCATCCTCGCGGGCGGCGCGGTTGTCGCCACCCGGGTGCTCCGGGAGCCCGAACTTCCGGCTGCCCCGGCCGAGTGCGTGGCAGCCGTCGCCCGGGGGATCTCGCAGGCGCGGGCAGCGGGTTACCTACCGGTGCACGGCACGGTCGGCGGTGCACGCGTCGACCTCGACGACGGGGTCACCCAGAGCTCGGGATTCGTCGTCGAGCCGGGTGATCCGTTGACGACGCAGCCGTTGCCGCCCGGCCCCTGGACCGTCTGGTATCCGGTCGCGGCTGCGCAACTGCCCCAGCAGGGGGAACACCTCCTGCTGTTGAGGCCCGCCGAGCGGCCGCGGCGCGATGGTGGCCCGCTCTACGAGTTCTCCACCTCCGCCGCCTATCCGATCAGGAACGGGGAGGTGCGGGTGCCGTGTGACGGAGATCCGCACCGGGCCGACCTGCCGGCGTTGCGGGCCGCCGTGCAACGGGCGGGCTGACCGGCGGATGCGCCGGGGGTGGTCGAGACGTCGAGCCCCCGGCGCATCCGCGTCAGTCGATCAGGTGCGCAACGCCCAGAAGGACTGGCCGACGGCGCCGGCCAGGATCTGGTTGAGCGGCTTGTTGCGGGTGTCGGTCGTGTGATAGCTCAACAGCGGCGTCGACCCGCTGAAGGCTGTCGTGATCATCGTGTGGTCGGGGATCCCGACGCCGCCGTAGCCCGCGACGTCGTACTGCAGGACGTCGGCCAGTGCCAGGTACCAGACGTTCGACAATGCGGTCACCCGCCGCGATTCGTTGTACGCGAATCGCTGCCAGTTGACCGCTCCGCCCCACGTGTAACTGTGCCGGGGAGCGCACCAGTCGCAGTTGTACCACCAGGCGGAATCGTTCTGATAGAAGCCGGTCACCTCCTGCCAGCCGCCCTTCGACAGCGCGAACGACACGAACGTCGTGCAGTCATTGGTGTCGCGGGTGTAGTCGACCGGGTTGTCCTTCGCGTAGTAGAGCGCCCAGCTCACCATGGCGTTGTAGTCGTAGAAGACGCCGTTGCCGCTGGTCTTGGCGGCGTTGACGGCGGCACGTGTGGGCGCGGCCTTCTGCAACCCCGCCTTCAGTTCGAGAGTCACCCGCTGGGCTTCCCGGTACTCCGCGTCGGTCAGCCGCTTCGGTGCGGTCAGGCCGCTCGTGTCCACCGTCTTGATGTCGGCGAGCCCCCAGACCCCCGCGGACCGGGTGAACGTCAGTTGGTGCCCGACGGTGTACCCGTACGGATCCACGCCGGGCGTCGTGAAGGTGTAGTCGGTGTTCTCGTTGACCTCCAGATAGGCCCTGTCGCCGTCGAGCCGGGCCGGGCCAGCGGCACTGACCTTTGTGGACACCGCGGAGAAGTGGACGTCGGCGAGGGTGTCGAGGTCGCGCTGCTGGGTGCGGGCGACCAGTCGGTCGCCGGTCGCGGCCCGGAACGACGCGGCGACCGGAAGCGCGGCGACGCCCTTGGCCACCTTCCCGTCGACGAGCAGCGAGTTCTCGTTGAGCAGATAGGCCTCGGCGGATGCGAGCAATGCGGCATCGTCGGGCGCGGCCTGTGCGGGCGGCGCGCCGAGCAGTAGGACGGCGAGTGTGACGGACACGGCAGGCACCAGAGCCCGCCGGACGGCGCTGTGGAATGTCACCGGGTTCCTCCCCCGAGAGGTGGTTGTGACAGAGGGATGCCGATGTGTCCGTACCGTGGGCCCACGATCAATCCATCGACAGGCATCACCGTAACGGCGCGTCGGCGACGGACGCCATCGTCGGAACATGCAAGTTTCTCGATTGCCAATTTCCGACAGGGTGGGACGGGAACCGCCGGGGCGATCGGGCCGTCCGGCGGGGGGAGGTGTTCGCTCCGCCCGGTCGACGGCGGGGCTTCGTCGAGTAACAGTAAGGAAAGTTAAGAAAAAGATAACCCTCCATGCCTTGATCGCGCTTCGGCGATCCGGTTGAGTGCTCTGGGTCTGGCGTCGACGTCGCGACGGGTCGCTGGCGTGGCGCGGGAGCCCTGTGCGGGCCGGTTCTGTCGTTGATCGGGTGCGGCCTGTCGCCGTACGAAGGAGTGAGCAAGTGTCGAGACTGCGCATCGTGGGTTCGTTGGCCGCCGTAGCGCTCGCGGGCGCGCTGGTGGCGGTCGTGCCGATGGCCTTCGCGTCGGAGACCGCGGAACCCCCGCCGACGCGGGCGGCCACCGCCGCGGTCGGCTGCAGCTATCCCGACTGGGCGGCCGGCAGGGCGTACGTCGCCGGCGACATCGTCCGGTACACCGACGGCAGCCTCTACCGGGCCGAGCATGACAACCCCGGCTATGACCCGGTGATCAGCACGTGGTTCTGGGAGCCGTACGCATGCAGCCCGTCGGTGCCGAACCCGCCGAACCAGGCGGGCTTCGTGGTGAGCGAGGCGCAGTTCAACCAGATGTTCCCGCGCCGCAACTCCTTCTACACCTACAACGGTCTGACGGCGGCGCTGTCGGCCTACCCCGGTTTCGCGACCACGGGCGGTGACACCGTCAGGAAGCAGGAGGCCGCGGCCTTCCTGGCGAATGTCAACCATGAGACGGGTGGCCTGGTCCACGTCGTGGAGCAGAACACCGCGAACTACCCGCACTACTGCGACGCTGGTCAGCCGTACGGTTGCCCGGCCGGGCAGGCCGCGTACTACGGCCGCGGTCCGATCCAGCTGAGCTGGAACTTCAACTACAAGGCCGCCGGCGACGCACTGGGACTGCCTCTGCTCACCAATCCGTCCCTGGTGCAGAACGACGCGGCGGTGGCCTGGAAGACCGGCCTCTGGTACTGGAACACCCAGAGCGGGCCGGGCACGATGACGCCGCACAACGCGATGGTCAACGGCCGCGGCTTCGGTGAGACGATCCGCAGTATCAACGGCAGCCTGGAGTGCGGGGGTCGGAACCCGGCGCAGGTGCAGAGCCGGATCGACGCGTACCAGAGGTTTGTCCAGATCCTGGGGACCACCGCCGGCGGCAACTTGAGCTGCTGAACGGCGCCCGCGAGCCGTGGTGGGAAGGGTGCGACCGTCGGGTCGCACCCTTCCGTCGGTTCATGGCTGGAGTTGCGGGGGGCCGCCCGTGGGAGTTCGGGATCTCACAGCACGGAAACTTGACTCTTTCCAGAAAAGGCGTGACCCTTGAGATCATGACCGGGGTGACGCAGCAGAGGGACGCGCGAGCGTTGCTGCGCGCTGCCGGAATGCGGGTGACCACCCAGCGGATCACCGTGCTGGACCAGGTGGCCGCTCACCCGCATTCGACGGCGGACGCCCTCACCGCGCGGGTGCGCGCTGCGCTCGGCTCGGTCTCGAAGCAGGCGATCTACGACGTGTTGTCGGCGCTGACCGGGGCTGGGCTGGTGCGGCGGATCGAACCGGCCGGCTCACCGGCGGTGTTCGAGAGCCGCGCCGGCGACAACCACCACCACCTGGTGTGTCGGTCGTGTGGCGTCATCGTCGATGTCGACTGTGCGGTCGGTGCCGCCCCCTGTTTGACCCCGGCCGATGGTCACGGGTTCGTCGTCGACGAAGCCGAGATCGTGTTCTGGGGAGTCTGCCCTGCCTGCCGAATCGGCCGGGAAAGCAATGACGAAGCTATGGAGAACACGGATGACTGAATTGACACCGGGCGCCATCACGACCAACAACCATGGCATCCCGGCCGGCAGCGACAACAATTCGCTGACCCAGGGCGCGCAGGGTCCGATCCTGCTGCACGACCACTACCTCATCGAGAAGCTCGCGCAGTTCAACCGCGAGCGTGTCCCGGAGCGGGTCGTGCACGCCAAGGGCTCGGGTGCGTTCGGCGTCCTGGAGATCACCGAGGACATCAGCCGGTACAGCCACGCCAAGTTCCTCCAGAAGGGGAAGCGGACCGAGATGCTCGCCCGCTTCTCGACCGTCGCCGGCGAGCAGGGCAGCCCCGACACGTGGCGCGACCCGCGCGGCTTCGCGCTGAAGTTCTACACCGAGGACGGCAACTACGACCTCGTCGGTAACAACACGCCGGTCTTCTTCATCCAGGACCCGATCAAGTTCCCCGACTTCATCCGCTCACAGAAGCGGCTGCCGGACTCGGGTCTGCGTGACCACAACATGCAGTGGGACTTCTGGACGCTGCGTTCGGAGAGCGCGCACCAGGTGACCTGGCTGATGGGCGACCGGGGCATCCCGAAGTCGTTCCGTCACATGGACGGCTTCGGCTCGCACACGTACCTGTGGGTCAACGCCGCCGGCGAGCGGTTCTTCGTCAAGTACCACTTCAAGACCAACCAGGGCATCGAGTTCCTGACCCAGGCCGAGGCCGACGAGCTGGCCGGTTCGGCGCCGGACCACCACCGGCAGGACCTCTTCGGCGCGATCGCCAAGGGCGACTTCCCGTCCTGGTCGCTCGAGGTGCAGATCATGCCCTACGCGGAGGCGGAGAACTACCGGTTCAACCCGTTCGACCTGACCAAGGTGTGGTCGCAGAAGGACTACCCGCGGATCAAGGTCGGCACGATGACCCTCAACCGCAACCCGGAGAACTTCCACTCCCAGATCGAGCTCGCCGCGTTCGCGCCGTCGAACCTCGTTCCGGGCATCGAGGCTTCCCCGGACAAGATGCTGCTGGGCCGGGTCTTCAGCTACGCCGACGCCCAGCGCTACCGGATCGGCACGAACTACGCCGAGCTGCCGGTGAACGCCCCGAAGAGCCAGCTGAGCTCCTACTCCAAGGAGGGGGCGATGCGGCACCACTTCAACTCTCCGGGCACCCCGGTCTACGCGCCCAACTCCTTCGGCGGCCCGCACGCCGACGAGGATCGGCACGGCAACCCGGCCGGCTGGGACACCGCCGGTGACCAGATCCGGGCGCCGTACGTCAAGCACGCCGAGGACGGCGACTTCGTCCAGCCCGGCATCCTCTACCGCGAGGTGATGACCGAGGACGCCAAGGAGCGGCTGGCGGCCAACATCATCGGACACGTCTCCAACGGCGTGGTCGAGCCGATCCTCTCCCGCGTCTTCGACTACTGGACCAACGTCGACGCCGAGCTCGGCAAGAAGGTCAAGGAAGGCGTGCTCGCCAACCTCGCCGAGACGGAGCCGGCCGCCGGCCCGTCCCCGGTGGCCCCCGGCTCCGAGGCCGCGAAGATCTGATCGCGTTCGATACCGCACACCACGGCCCTGTGACGCTCCGGCGTCACAGGGCCGTGTCGGATCTCCAACGTGAGGACGGGTCACCCGCTCCGGCGGTAGTCTCGCGACGCAGGCCCCTCGCGGTACTGAACGCGCACGTGGGCCGCGGTTCGAGGGCAGCACCAGTGACGATCGTGTAGGTGCCCATGATGATCAAAAGGCGCTATCGGGGCGACTGCCCGCGGGCAGTGCTGCGCCCGTCGCCCGCGCACCGTCGCGTACCCGCGCTCGCTCTCGTCGTGCTCGGTGCGCTGCTCGGCACACCGGCCCCGGTGGCCGCGGAGCCGGCCACGCCGACCGCCGCCCCGACCTACGCGCCATGCCCGACCGTCAAGGTTGCCCGCTCGCCGCGTGCCAAACCGCCGAAACCCGATCCGGCCCGGCCGGTGATCGGCGGCCAGGGACTGAAGACGACCGGACTCGCGGTGCCGCTCCGCGCGCCGGCGCCACCGGCGCTGACCGCGACCTCCTGGGTCGTCGCCGACCTCGACACCGGCGCGGTGCTCGGCGCGTGCGGCCCACATGAGTACGGGACACCGGCCAGCGTGCAGAAGCTGCTGCTGGCCGCGACGATGCTGCCGAAGCTGGACCCCGCCCAGGTGGTCGAGGTGACCGGCGACGACATGGACTTCGAGCCGGGCAGTTCGGCGATGGGCCTGGTGCTCGGCGGCCGGTACCGGGTCGAGACGCTGTGGCTCGGGCTGATGCTCAACTCCGGCAACGACGCTGCCAACGTGCTGGCCCGGCTCGGCGGCGGCAGCGCGGGCGCGCGCGGCGGGGTCGAGGCGATGAACACCGAGGCGCGCCGGCTCGGCGCGTACGAGACGCACGCCGCGACGCCGTCGGGGTTGGACGGCCCGGGGCAGTTCACCAGCGCGTACGACCTGGCGCTCATCGCCCGCGCGTGCTTCTCCCGCGACGACTTCCGCCGGTACGTGTCAACCCGGCAGGCCGAGGTACCGAGCCAGCGGCCGAAGGGCCCGGCCGGATTCAGCATCCAGAACGACAATCAGCTTCTGTTCCAGTACCGCGGCGCGCTCGGCGGCAAGACCGGGTTCACCGACCTGGCGCGGCACACCTTCGTCGGGGCGGCCGAGCGCGGTGGGCGGCGGCTCGTGGTGACGGTGCTGGGCGCCGAGGCGCTGCCGGTGCGCGGCTGGCAGCAGGGGGCGGCCCTGCTCGACTGGGGATTCCGGCTCCCGCATGACGCGGCGGTCGGTCGCCTCGTCACGCCGGAGGACGTCATGCCGGCGGCGCCGACCCCGAGCGCGAGCGCCTCCGTGCGCGCACCGGCCGCGCGCGGCGCGGGCGGACAGGCGGACGTGGTGCAGATCGGCATCGCCGTCTCCGTCGCCGCCGTGCTGATGCTGGGACTGCTGGCCACGACGTGGTGGCGGGCCGGCAGCCGGCAGTGACCCGACCTTGCAGGCAGCGGTGAGCGTCCTCCATCGCCCGGTGCGATGATCATCGCGACGAATCATGGCGGACGGGGTCGTCGACGCCACGCCGGAGCGGACAGGAGCAGTACGGAATGCGCGCAACTCTGATTCACGGAACCCGCGACATCCGCCTCGAGGAGGTCCCCGATCCGACCGTGCGGTTCCCGACCGACGCGGTCGTGCGGGTCGTCGCCTCCTGCGTGTGTGGCTCGGATCTGTGGCCGTACCGCGGCGTGCGCCCCACCACGGAGCCGCACCGGATCGGGCACGAGTTCGTGGGGATCGTCGAGGAGGTCGGTGCCGCGGTGCGGACCGTCGCGCCCGGCGACTTCGTCATCGCGCCGTTCGCGATCAGCGACGGAACCTGCCCGCACTGCCGGCACGGCATCACCACCTCATGCCAGAACGGGGGATGGTGGGGCTCGGAGGACGCGCCCGGGGCGTCCGGGGACGCCGGCCAGGGCGAGCGGGTGCGCGTTCCGCTCGCCGACGGAACGCTGGTGGCCACCCCGGAGCAGCCGGATCCGGCGCTGGTGCCCAGCCTGCTGACGCTCTCCGACGTGATGGGCACCGGACACCACGCCGCGGTATCGGCGGGCGTGCGGGCCGGCAGCACGGTCGCGGTCGTGGGTGACGGTGCCGTCGGTCTCTGCGCCGTGCTGGCCGCGCGCCGGCTCGGCGCCGAACGCATCATCGCCATGTCGCGGCACGCCGACCGGCAGAAGCTGGCGCGGACGTTCGGCGCGACGGATGTGGTCGCCGAGCGAGGCGAGGAGGGCGTGGCGGCGGTCAAGGAGCTGCTGGGCGGGCTCGGCGCCGACGCGGTGCTGGAGTGCGTCGGTACCAAGGAGTCGATGGACCAGGCGCTCAACTCGACCCGGCCGGGTGGCTACGTCGGCTATGTCGGCGTACCCGCGGGCGGGCCCGAGCTGCCGATCGACAAGATGTTCGGCGCCAACGTCAACGTCGCCGGCGGTGTCGCTCCGGTCCGCACCTACCTGCCCGAGCTGCTGACCGACGTGTGGAGCGGCGCGATCGACCCGGGACGCGTCTTCGACCTGGAGCTGCCGCTGGATCAGGTCGCCGAGGCGTACGCGGCGATGGACGAGCGACGTGCGATCAAGGTGCTGCTGCGGCCCTGACGACGACGCGACGCCCACCGCGTGGGTGGGCGTCGCGTCGTGGTTCGCCGGAATGGCGGGTCGCCGGAATGGCGGGTCGTGCGATCAGGTGGGGGTGCTCGCGGTGCCGCGCACCCGGGTGATCAGCCGCATCAGGTGGTAGATGACGATGGCGGCGGCGGTGCCGAGGGCGATGCCGTTGAACGACAGGTCGCCGTAGGTGAGGGTGTAGTTGGCCGCACCGATGATCACCGCGACGGCGGCGGTCATCAGGTTGGTCGGGTCCTGGAAGTTGACCCTGCTCTCGATCCAGATGCGGGCGCCGAGGACCGCGATCAGCCCGTACAACGCGGTGGTGGCGCCGCCGAGGACGCCGGCGGGCACAGTGAGGATGAGCGCCCCGAACTTCGGGCTCAGGCCGAGCAGCACCGCCGCGACGCCCGCCACCCAGTAGGCGGCGGTGGAGTAGACGCGCGTCGCCGCCATGACGCCGATGTTCTCCGCGTACGTGGTGGTGCCCGACCCGCCGCCGGATCCGGCGAGCATCGTGGCCAACCCGTCGCCCAGGAACGCGCGGCCCATCTCCTTGTCGAGGTTGCGTTCGGTCATCGCGGCGACGGCCTTGACGTGCCCGGCGTTCTCGGCGATGAGCACCAGGATGACCGGCGCGACGAGGAGGATGGCGTGCCACGTGAATGTCGGGGCGTGGAAGTCCGGCAGGCCGATCCAGGCGGCCTCCCGCAGATCCTTGGTGGCCTTCGGGTCCAGGTCGCCCAGGGCGGCTGCGAAGAGCCAGCCACACGCGACGCCGAGCAGGATCGACAGCCGGGCGAGGAACCCACGGAACGCGACCGTGGCGAGCAGGATCGCGGCCAGCGTCACCACCGCGATCACCGGCTGCGCCTTCACGCCACCGCCGCTGCCGCCGCCGTCCCAGGCCACGGGGGCGAGGTTGAGTCCGATCAGCGCGACGATCGCGCCGGTCACGACGGGCGGCATCAGCACGTCGATCCAGCGCGCCCCGATCCACTGCACGATCAGCCCGACCAGGGCGAGCAGCGCGCCGGCGACGACGATCCCGCCGAGCGCCGGGCCGATGTCGCCGCCCGACCTGGCGGCGATGACCGGCGCGATGAACGCGAAGGATGACCCGAGGTACGACGGCACACGGTTGCGGGTGATGAGCAGGAACAGCAGCGTGCCGAGGCCGGAGAAGAAGAGCGTGGTGGCCGGGGGGAACCCGGTGATCAACGGAACGGTGAAGGTGGCGCCGAACATCGCGACGACGTGCTGCACGCCGACGCCGAGGGTGCGGGGCCAGGACAGGCGTTCGTCCGGGTGGACGACCTCGCCGGGCTGGATGGTCTTGCCGTCGCCGTGTACGGCCCAGGGGGACCGGCGGGCCGGGGTCGGATTGGGGGAGAGACTCATGTGTTGCGGACACGCACCCTTCGCGTCTTGCTGGAGCGGGGGCGTCAGTGACCCTTGTCGTTTCTAACAGACGCGTCCGTGGCGGCCGTGGCCGGCCGGCCTGCTCCGGCGTGTCGGCGCCCTGGCCGGGCGGGTCCGGCGTCGCGCCGCACCGCCGCCGTCCCGCGTCCGTGGGGTGTGACGTTCGTGGCTGGCGCGACACACGCGGCCTACGTCTTGTTCGCACACATGTCGGGTAACTTCGTCTGCTGGCCATCGCACCGCCGACACAGGAGAAGTTCCACGCATGGGTAAGAAGACTGTTCACGTCTCCGACTTCAGCGGCCGGGTTCTGCAGCCTGGTGACGAGATCGTCCGCGTCGTCGTGTTGGAGCACCCCGACCTGGTGGCCGGGCCCGTGCAGCTGGAAGCCACGCCTGAGGAGATCGAGAGCATCGACGACGCGACGCTCGACGTGGCGGTCGTGGAGATCTACGACAACCATGCCGGTGGCGAGCCGCGGCGGGTGGTGCTGACCGCGAGCGAGTTCGACGAGTTGGCCACCGACGTGCCGATGGCCCAGTTGCTGAGGACGGCGGAGCGGGTGAAGCCGGCGAAGCCGCCGCGGAAGTCGGCCGTGGAGAAGATCGACTACGCGACGCTGGAGCACGCCGGCAAGCCGCACCGCGGCAAGGCCACCGAGGAGGAGTGCCAACTCGTCCGCGAGCAGCTCGACGAGATCAACAAGCGGCTCGCCGCTGAGGGGATGCGGCAGATCGACCCGACCGATCCCGAGCACGCGGCGCGGTACGGCTTCACGCTGCCCGAGTAAGGCGCGGCAATGCCGGTCGACGGCGGCGGGATCCGGGCGTCCCCACACCCGCCGCCGTCGCCCATCGGCTCAAGCGAACACCCGGTTGAGCCAGGACTGCCAGGCCAGGTCGGCCTCCTTCTGCTCCACGCCGGCGTCGAACAGGTGGTGGCCGACGCCGACGGAGTCCGGCCTGCCGTGGAAGCGGTAGAGCGCGTCGTTGGTGCGTACGCCCAGGAAGGTGGGGCCGACGTAGTCCACGACGCCCTCGATCGGGGCGAGTCCCTGCGGAGTGAGTCGTACCCGCTTCCCCTGCGCGACCTCGCCGGGCAGCCCCAGTCCGCGGGTCGCCGTGTCCCATGCGTTCTTCCCGGGTGCGACCTGCGGCCCCTCCGCGTTGACGTACGTCGCGGCGCGGCCGGTGAAGTGGGTGACGTACTGCCCGAGCGTGTGCAGGTACATGTCCCAACCCTGGCTCGTCTGCCCCTCGTACTCCGCACCCCAGTCGTCGCTGAGGAAACCGTGGTGCACGAACCGGAGCACCGTGCTGCCGCCCTCGCGCCCCTCGATCAGATACTCGAACGCGTGCACCGTGCCGTCGGGCGCCTCCTCGCCGCGGACGGCGAAGCGGCGCGGCGGTTCCCAGGCGGTCACCGTCGACTCCGCCGTGAAGTCACCGACGCATAACCGGACCGTGCCGCCCTCGCGCGGCTCGACCTCGTGCGTCATGAACCACGAGGTGATCCCCGGACCGGTGGCGATCGCGTCCCACACCTGCTCCGGGGTCGCGTCCAACGCGACTTCCTTGCGCACCTCGAATTCTCGCCCCATGTCAGGACTCCTCTTCTGTCTGGCTCTTCGTGACGCTGGGGTGGACGGCGACAACGACGCGGTGCGCGCGCCCGCCTTCCGCGCTCTCGTCGTGGTACCTGCCGACGAGACCGGTGACCGCGTCGGCGAGTTCGCGCGCGAACGCCGCGCGGTCGGCCGCGGAGGCGAACCGCACCTCGCCGTCGATGGCGAAGGTGGCCACCTGCTTGCGGGCGCGGGTCGCACCGGTGAGGAGCTGTCCGACGTCCCCCACCAGACGGGCCGCGAGGGCGAGCAGCCAGCGGGCGGACAACTGGTCCGGCGACCGGCCCGGGTCGGGCTGAGCGGTGCCCAGTGCCGTCGGTGAGATCACGTAGGACGCGGCAGTCGCGCGCAGCACCCGTTCCGTGCAGTTGCCCTTGCGGCGTTCTTCGACAAGTTCGATAAGGCCGTGCCGCTCAAGCGTCTTCAGGTGGTAGTTCACCTTCTGCCGGGGCAGACCGATCGTGGCCGCCAGTGCCGTCGCCGAACCCGGCTCCGCCAGCGCGGCCAGTAGCCGGGCCCGCACTGGGTCCAGCGACACCGCGGCAGCAGCGGCGTCCTCGATCACGGCGACGTCGAACATGCCGCAATCCTTACACCGACAATATTTGTTGTCAACAATCGGTGAACTTGTCCGTGCTCGTCGCCGGGCTTGCGTCCCGTTCCGCGGGTGGTCGGGCGCCCGTGAGGGAGCGGTCATGGCAGAGGAAGCCCCGGACCGTTGTGAACCCGCGGCGCAGCGGTGCTCACGCACCCTGCGTCAGGCGAGAGAGGGCGCGCGAAAGTACGTCAGTGGCGTCCGTTCGGACCCGCCGTCGAGATGCCGCAGGACTTCTTCGGCGAACGCCAGATAGTTCGACCCGGTGGCGGTGACGATAGGCCCGTCGGCGACGAGCGGCTCCACAGCGGCGTCCCCGCGTCTTCCGGCGTGAGCGAGCAGGTGTACCGCGCCTCGTCGAGCACCCCGGCCGCAGCCGGCAGCGACGGGCCGGCACAGATCGCCGCGATCAGCACGCCCCGTGCATCGAAGGCACGGATGAGGTCGGCCAGAGCGGAGTCGTCCAGCAGGGCGGTGGGGTCACCGCCGGGGCGGGTCCGCGGGGGCGGAACGGCGGTCGCACGGCACCTGCGCACGCGGCATCGCGAGCGCCATGGAGGGCGGGCCGTCGGGGCTATTTCGAGGCGCCGAGCAGCCCGGTGACGCGACCCCACATGC
Source organism: Micromonospora sp. NPDC049679 (assembly GCF_040659735.1). Classification (NCBI taxonomy): domain Bacteria; kingdom Bacillati; phylum Actinomycetota; class Actinomycetes; order Micromonosporales; family Micromonosporaceae; genus Micromonospora; species Micromonospora sp. NPDC049679. The sequence continues at coordinate 7,692 of NZ_JBFANZ010000034.1, read as the reverse complement.
CCTTGGCGACCTGCCCCGGTTTCTGCTGCTCGCCGGCGAGGGCGGTGATGACGACGAGGGCGCCGGTCAACGCGGGGATCGCCCACTGCAGCGCACGGAGTTGCCGCTGCGCGACCGCGATGTCGTGCCGTGTTTCTCCGCTCGGCTCGGTGGTGCCCTGTACCGGCGTGCCGGCGGCCTGCTCGATTCTCTTCCCGAGGGCCCGGCTGTATCCGGTCACAGCCAGGGCGGCGAGCGTGAGCGCTGCCTTCGTCGCGCTCATTGTGCCGACCCCGGACTGGGTGACGACCCGCCCGCGTTCGGTGATGAGCTCGCCCGTGGATCCGATCAGGTGGGCGCCGATAGCGGTGGCGTTCACCGGCGTCCAATGCGCCCAGCCGGCGGAGGCGACGCTGGTGCGCTCCGCCGGATCCCTCGCCTGACTCGCCGCCGCGTTGAGTCCCACCGCACCCATCAACGAGCCGCCGAACCATGCGGCCAGCCCGACATCGTGCATGGACCGTAGAGCCGTGTGCTGACCGGCCATGGACGTCCCCTTCCGCTCCCGTGACGACCTGCGGGCTACCCGTTCCGCGCGCGGATATGCCGCCGAGGGCCGGCCGGGATCAGCGACCGGACGGTCCGGAGGTGGAGGAGACGGGGCCGGCCCTGGTCCAGGCGAACGCGAGCGATCCGCCGAGCACGCCGAGGAGCAGGCCGATGAAGAACCCGCCCAGGTTCGACGTGAGCCACGACGCCAGCGCCAGCACGATAGACACGATGGAGTAGAACATCCGCTGCTCGGGGTGGAACAACAGCAGCAGACCGCAGAGGAGCATCACGAGGGGGAGGAGATAGCCGGCCATCCCCTGCGGGCCAACGTGCAGGACGACGGGGAGAGGCGCGCGTACGGAGCCGAGGATCTCGGCGGCGCCGAGGATCACGAACAGCGCTCCCCAGAAGGGGCGGCTGCGGCGCCACCGTCGCCACCGCAGCCGCGCTCTGCGCCACCGACCGGACCGCGCGCCCTCGCTGGTGGCGGCGAGGGTGTCCTCGGCGCGTTCGGGGCGGGAGTGCTCCGCCGGAGTGGAGCCGACGGAGCTTCCACTGTCGACGGTCACGACTAGCAGCCGTCGGAGGCGAAGCTCATCCGCAGGTGCGGCAGGCTGAACGTGGCCGCCGTGGTGGCGTAGTTGGTCTGCCGCAGCTTGGTGATGGTGACGGTGTCGGCCTGTTGGCCGAAGACTCCGAGGTTGCCGCGTACGCCGGGGACGGCGTCCATCGTGCTGGCGTCCTGCCCGATGTTGATGTTGTTGAAGGAGGCGTCACCGGCGATCTCGTCCGAGTCGACGACCAACGTCTTCGCCGCCACCGGCTTGCCCGCGTTGCCTGCGGTGATCTTCATGTGCATGCCGCCGAGGTCGATGCTCTGGCAGAGGTTGCTCAGTTCGGCCTTGTCGATCGCAGAGACGATCAGCACCAGTTGTCCACCGGTGTCACCTTGGTTGGGGCTGTTCTCGGCCATCTGGTCGAGGGTGGCGAACTGCTCGAACCCGGTGCCGCTGAGCTTGTCGGCGGTGACCGTGAAGGGCATGCCGGAGATGGAGAACTGCGCGGCCAGGACGCCCTCGGCGGTGAGCGCCACCAGCGCCGCGCTGATCGCCCCGGCGCCGAGGATCATCGCGGAGAAGCGGCGCCAGCGTACGCGTCCCTCGTCCGGCGGGGATGTGGTCGAGTTCTTCGCGGTGTCGCGGAAAGACATCGCTGCCCCCTTGATCCGTGCGGTAGTGGATGCGTGCAACGCTTTGTCAACCATCAATGCGATGGGTGTTGACGCACGGGAAGTTACCGCTGGGTACACGTCGGGTCAAGGGCTCGACGCGATGTATGTAGGGGCATGCGAAAGGATCAAAAACCTCGGCGATTTTTGATCCGATATTGGTCGGGATTACGAAGCGCAGGGCGCCTGGATCGCCGGGTCGTCGCCGCGGGCGGCCGCTTCGGACTCGCTGGCTGCCTGTTGCCGGCCGAGGAACGGCGCCACCATGAAGTACGTCAGCCCGGGCAGCAGGGTGGGAAGCTGCGCGACCCGGCCGGTCGCCACGTAACGGTGGATCGTGGTGTAGAGCCCGCCGACCACCGATCCGATCAGATCATCCGGCGCGGCCACCTCCGGCCCATGCGGTGCGTCGAGGAAGAACTGATCGAAGCGGCGCAGCAGCTCATCGCGCTCGTGCCGCGCCGTCGCGCCGACGGAGTCGATCTCGACGATCGCCATGGTCGCGAAGGCGGGCACGCTGGCGAGCACCTCGAGCAGCACCCGCAGGGCCGCCCGGCATCCGGCCGGCCACGCCGCGGCCTCCCGGTAGGCCTCCTCCATCATCCGCAGGACCACGTCCGTGCCATGCCGGTAGGCCGCGAGGAACGCGTCGTCCTTTCCGGCGAACAGGGTGTAGAAAGCCGGGCGGGTCACCCCCGCGGCCTGACAGATGTCGCTGACCCGAGCGTTCGCGTACCCCTTGTCGGCGACCGTGTGCACGAGGCCGTCGAACAGGCGGTCCCGCTGGGTGGCCGCGACGACCTCGGCCGGCACGCGCCGCGGACCGCGCTTGATCGCCCGCTCCGGATCGCGGCCTGTCCGCGCGCCGGGCAGTGGGTTGAGGGCCAGGTGGGACGCGTGAGGAGCGACCACGGGCATCGATCTCCTTGATTTCGTCGCTTGACTTCACGACCTCGGCAGGTTTATAACATCGACAGGTTTCGTTTTCGTGTCGTTACCGCGTCGAACCCGGCCCCGTGCGGTATCGCCCGTGGAGGAGGGCTGATGGTCACCAGTATGGCCGACGGCGTCAGGGCCGCCAAGCAGTCGGATCGGCGGGTGCAGCGGCACAGCCGCGGTTTCCATTCCTGCCACGAAAAGGGCATCGCGACGAATATCTGACCGTCGCCACACCCGGGCGAATTCTCCCGAACGCGGCGAGGTCGCCGGGGCGCGTACCCGGAAAGGCGCTATTCGCCGGCCACGCACCGCCGGCCGATGCGCGCTGTCCACCGACGATGCGAATTCGATGAGACCCGGTAGTGAGGACCCAACAAGTCGGGACCCCGCCACCTCAGGACCCCGGCTGACCACCCGGAGGGAGCCGCCGATCGCCCCGCCCCGTTGATCCCGAGCTTCGTTGATCCCCAGCTTCCCGACAGATCCGCCAGTGCTCGAAGGAGAGTGACGAACATGCGCAAGTACGCGTACCTCGCCGTCGCGACGATCGCAGCGCTCGTGACGGCCACGCCGGCCGGGGTCCCGGCCGCAGCGACCCCGGCCGGCGCCACCGGCGAAGTGCTGACCTACGGCAGCCCCGGCGGTGACGGGGTGGCCGTCGGCGACATCCTGACCGCCGGCCTCCCGGCCGGCACGACCGCCAACCTCTACTCGACCGCGACGGGTGCCACCGGGGTGCGGTGCGCGGCATCGAGCTTCACGGCGACGGTCGACACCAACCCGGCCGCGCCCGGAGTCGCGAGCGAGACCCTCACCGCCCACAGCTTCGGCAGTTGCACCGCCAACGTCTTCGGCGTGACCGGAGTGCGCAGCGTGACGGTCAACAACCTGTCGTACGCCACGACCGTCGACAGCGCGACCGGCACGGTCACGATCAGCGGCACGGCGGAGAAGCCGATCCGCACGACGATCGTGCTGAACAGCATCCTCGGCACGATGACCTGCGTCTACCAGGCCGACGGCAACACCCTCACCGGGACGACCGGCAACACTGACAACTCCATCACCTTCACCGACCAGCAGTTCAACAAGGTCTCCGGGCCCGGCACCTGCTTCGCCAACGGATTCTTCAGCGCGACGTACGCCCCGGTGGTCGACACCAGCCAGAGCGGCAACCCGGTCGTGTACGTCAACTGACCCACGACCGGGCCGCCGCGGGTGGGCGTCACCCCGTCACGTACGGGCGGGCGCCCACCCGTCGGCGATCAGACGGTCACCGTCGCCGTTCTTCTCCCCGAAGAGCGTCCCGCTCTGGTCCTTCGCGCGGATCCGGTCCACGTAGACCCCGCGTCCGTGTACGGCCCCGCCCAGATGACCGAGGTCGACCGGCCCGCGCAGGTCCCCGGTGGTGCTGCTCCACCGCACATCGGTGGTGCCGCCGGGAAGGTGGGCCGTCACCTCCCACCAGTGGCGGCCCCCGTAGCCGCGCACGACGCCGTCCGCGCTCCACCGACCGCTCTTGTCGTGCAGCGTGATGGGCAGCAGCGACCAGGTCTGTCCGCCGTCGGCGGAGATCTCGACGCGCACGAGATCCGCGAGGGGTTCGATGTCGTACCAGAGCCCGAAGCTGAGGCGCCCATCCTGCGCGGGATGGCGGAGCGGCGCGGTCAGCGTGACCGTGGCCATGTCGCGCTGCTCCGCCCGCCATGCGCTGCCGGACAACGGATGCACCGGTGTCGCCTCGGCGAGGTCTCGCGCGACGGCCTGGCGGGACGGGTTGTTCCCGCCCCACGCGCGGTCGGGATGCACCCGGTTGGTGAGCAGGATGACGAACGTGCGCGCCAGCGGGTCGATCACGATCGAGGTCCCGGTGAAGCCGGTGTGTCCAAAAGTGACCGGCGTGGCTAGCCCCATCATGTACCAGTGCTTGTCGAGCTCGAAACCGAGGCCGCGGGTGGCCTCCGGGTTGGCTGCCTCCAGATCCGTGTTGTAGTCGACCAGCGCGGCGCGGACCGTCTTCTCCTGCAGGACCCGGTGGCCGTCGTAGCTGCCGCCGTTGAGCAGCATCTGGCTGAAGATGGCGAGGTCGGCGGCGGTGGAGAAGACCCCGGCGTGGCCGGCGACGCCGCCGAGGGACCAGGCGTTCTCGTCGTGCACCTCGCCCCAGACCATGCCGCGACCGGCGTACGGCTGGTATTCCGTGGCCGCGATGCGTGGCCGCTTCTCCGGTCCGGGGTTGTAGCCGGTCTCGCGCATGCCCAGCGGTGTGGTGATCTCATCCCGGACGACCTCGTCCAGCGGTCGACCGGTGACGCGTCGGACGAGCACGCCGAGCGCGATCAACCCCAGGTCCGAGTAGAGGTACCGGGTGCGGGGCGGAGCGTCGAGGGGAACGGCCAGGGCGGCGGCGAACCGCGCCTCCGGCGTCGGGTAGTCGCGCCACAGCGCGATGTCGGCGGGCAGTCCGGACGTGTGGGTGAGCAGCATCCGGACGGTGACGTCCTGCTTGCCGCCCGCCGCGAACTCCGGCACGTACCTCGCGACGGGCGCCTCCAGCTCGACCCGGCCGCGCTCCACCTGCTGCAGGAGCGCGACGGTGGTGAACAGCTTCGACACCGAGGCCAGGTCGTAGATGGTGTCCGGGCGGGCCGGGATCTGCTGCTCGGCGGGGAGCTCCACCCCCTGGCCGTCGGGCCCGACCGCGCTGTACCGCACCGCCGTGCCGACGGCGGCGTGCTCCACGATCACCCCGTCCTTCGCGGCGAGCACCACCGCGCCGGGGTACGTCGGATACGTCGGATGGTCGGCGGTGGGTTGCAGGTACGCCTCCGCGTCCGGGCGTATCCGCGCGACCTGCTCCGGCAGCAGGCCGACCTCAGCCGCACTGCCGGACCGCAGCGTGTCCTGCCGGAACCGGATATCGGCCGGGGTGACCGTCGGCGGACCGAGCTCGCGATCGGGTGGCGCCATCTGACGTGTTCGCCCCCTTCCCCCACGACACCTGGTTCAACCGGGCGGCACGGTGGGGGTGGCGACCGAAACGGCGAGTCAGCCGAAAATGACTCGTGTCCCGTCCGCTTGTCCCGAAAGGGGGGAAGCCCAGGTGACGAAGCGCGCCCGTACGGCCAGCCCGCCCGCTCCGTTCCACCGGGTGTGGCACGTTCCGGTCGAGCTGGCGGGCTTTCGGCACGTGCGGCGACCCCGTCGTGTACGTCTCCCGACCGGGACCGCGCCGCCCCGGCGCGCCGGGCGCACCCCGGTCAGGTACGGGCCGGCGCCCATCCGTCGGCGGCCAGCCGGCCGGCATCGCTGCCGGCGCCGCTGAAGAGGATTCCGGCCCGGTCCACCGCGACCGCCCGGTCCACATAGACCCCGCGTCCCAGACCGGAGCCGTCGGTGGTGCTGCTCCACCGGACGTGCGTAGCGCCGTCCGCGAGTTCGGCCGACACCTGCCACCACTGCCGGCCGCCGTATCCGCTGACCGTGCCGTCCGCGCTCCAGGACGCTCGTGCGGCGCGCAGCGTCATCCGCGAGGGTGACCAGGTGAGCCCGCCGTCGCGGGAGGTTTCGAGGCGCACGGTGTCGACCCGTGGTTCGGTGTCGTACCACAAGGCGAAGTTCAGTCGGCCGCCCTGAGCGGCGCGGCGCAGCGGCGCGGTGAGCGTCACGGTCGCCGAGTCGCGCTGCTCCGCGCGCCACGCGCGGCGCGACAGTGGACGCACCGGCATCGCCTCGGCGAGGTCACGCGCCACCGCGCGCCGGGCTGGGTTGTTGCCGCCCCACGCGCGGTCGGGATGCACCCGGTTGGTGAGCAGGATGACGAACGTGCGCGCCAGCGGGTCGATCACGACCGACGTGCCGGTGAAGCCGGTGTGTCCGAAAGCGACGGGCGAGGAAAGGCCCATCATGTACCAGTGCTTGTGGAGCTCGAACCCGAGCCCACGGTCGCTTTCCGGGTAGGTCGCTTCCAGGTGCGCGTTGTAGTTGACCAGCATCGCGCGGACCGTCGCCTCGCGCAGGATGCGCTGGCCACGGTAGCTGCCGCCGTTGAGCAGCATCTGGCAGAAGATGGCGAGGTCGGCGGCGGTGGAGAAGACCCCGGCGTGGCCGGCGACGCCGCCGAGGGACCAGGCGTTCTCGTCGTGCACCTCACCCCAGACCATGCCGCGACCGGCGTACGGCTGGTATTCCGTGGCCGCGATGCGTGGCCGCTTCTCCGGTCCGGGGTTGTAGCCGGTCTCGCGCATGCCCAGCGGTCCGGTGACCTCGTCGCGCACCACCTCGTCGAGCGGTTGCCCGGTCATGCGCTCGACGAGCACGCCGAGCGCGATCAACCCGAGATCGGAGTAGACGTACCGGGTGCCGGGAGGGGCGGTGAGGGGAGTGGCGAGCGCGGCGGCGAACCGCGCCTCCGGCGTCGGATAGCGGCTCCAGAGCGGCGTGAACGCAGGCAGGCCGGACGTGTGGGTGAGCAGCATCCGTGCGGTCACGTTCTCCTTGCCGCCCGCCGCGAACTCCGGCACGTACCTCGCGACGGGCGCGTCCAGCTCGACCCGGCCACGCTCCACGAGCTGCAGGAGCGCGACGGTGGTGAACAGCTTCGACACCGAGGCCAGGTCGTAGATGGTGTCCGGGCGGGCCGGGATCTGCTGCTCGGCGGGGAGCTCCACCCCCTGGCCGTCGGGCCCGACCGCGCTGTACCGCACCGCCGTGCCGACGGCGGCGTGCTGGACGATGACGCCGTCCTTCGCGGCCAGCACCACCGCCCCCGCATACGTCGGATAGCCCGGGTGGTCCGGCGTGGGTTCCAGGTACGCCGCCGCGTCGGCGCGCATCCGGGTCAGGTGCTCCGGCAACAGACCCACCTCGCGGGCGCTGCCGGGCCGCAGCGTGTCCTGGCGGGCCGCAGCATCACCATCAGCCGGCACGAAGCCCAACTCACCGCCGCCCGCACCCGCCAACAGGATCCCGCCTGGCGGGCCGACTACCGCGCC
>NZ_JBFANZ010000033.1:0-59392 GCF_040659735.1 Micromonospora sp. NPDC049679 | reverse complement strand
GCGCCCCGGACCAGCCCCGTCGCCAAGGTGGCGCCCGGCGCGCAGCCGTTCTGGCTGCGTCAGGGGATCGGGGCGGTCGACTGGAACCCCGGCGACTATCGGCGACCGAGTTGGCGCGATACGCCGCCGACGCGCGATCACCCAGGAGCAACTCGCAGAAGCCTCCGGCGTATCCGTCGAGACGATCCGCAAGCTGGAGCAGAACGAGCGCACCTCGGCCCGGATCGCCACCCTGAACAAACTCGCCAGGGCCCTCGGTGTGCGCACCTCTACCCTGTTCGGCACGTCGGCTCCGGCGGGGCGGCAGGCGGAGGACGAGGACATACCGCTGCTGGCGCTGCGTCGGTTGCTCGCTCCGGCCCGCGGCCTCGGTGGCGTGCCGATCGGAGAACTGGAGCCCGAGCCGCCGCGACGCGGCGACGTGAACGAGGCGATCTGGGCGGTTGACCGCGCCTATCACGGTGATGACTACCCGACGGCGCTCAACGCGCTCCCCTCATTGCTCGCAGACGCCTGCGTGGCGTTCGCCGAAGCGCCGGCCGACGCGCGGCCGGAGGCGGCACGTCAGTTGTCGCAGGCCTACCAGCTCGCCGGAACCCTGCTGATCCAACTCCGCCGGTTCGACCTGGCTCACCGGGCACTGGACCGCGCGCTCGACGCGGCCGACACCGCCGGAGACCGGCTGGTCGGCGCGGCGTCTGTGGTGTCCCTCTGCTGGCTGCTCCTCCGTCAGGGACGCTTCGACGAAGCCGAGCAGTTAGCGGTGCAGACCGCCGACCAGATCGAGCCGTCGTTCAACCACGGACAACCCGAGCAAACTGGCGACCTGGGGCTGGCTGATGCTGCGGGCGGCGGCCGCGGCCGTCCGCAATAACGGCGACGACACGGCCGGCGAGCTGTTGGCGGCGGCCGCCGCAGCGGCCACGCGGGTGAGCGGAGCGCGTCCGGTGCGAACGCCTGCGCCCGCCACAGTCGGCACATTCTGCGCGACGACCGTCGTGATGAAGCAGGTCGAGAGCTGTGTGATCAGCGGAGACACCGGCCGGGCGCTCGTCCTGGCCGAGGAGGTGAGGCCGAACGACCGACCGACGAGCAACAACCGGAACCGGCACCTACTCGACCTCGCCTACGCACAGGCGGACAACCGGCGCTTCGCGGAGGCGACTGAAACCCTGTTGCGGATACGCCGCGACGCCCCCGCGTGGCTGAGCCACCAGCGGTACGCGCAAGACATCGTGACCACGCTGGTGTCGGCCCGACGCCGCGCCATGACCGTCGAACTCTCCACCTTGGCGGACGCCGTCGGTCTGCAGCTCTGACCTCGCCAGGTCGGACAACTCGTCCCACCACCGTTCAGCGGCCGGGCCACCGTCGTACACCGCGCACCTTCACCGTCATGTCCCCCAGCAATAGCGTCGCCCTGCGGGTGCGGCGGTCGGCGGACAGCGGAGAGCCCCGGCCGCCGCGCTCTTCCGACAGGCGGAGGGGGGAACCGTGGGGCAGCTCAAATGGTCACGCTGGCTGAGTGCGCACGCACCCCAACGACCGACGTGGGTGTGTCCGCGCTGCCAGCGGGAGTGGCCCTGTCCGCCGGCGCGGTTGCAGCTCCGGGCACGGGCCGGCAACCGGATCGCGCTCGCCGTGCAGATGGCCAATTACCTGTACCTCGCGATCGGTGACCTCACGATCTCCGACCTGGACCTCAACCCCGAGGACCTGTACGACCGGTTCGTGGGCTGGACGCGCTACCGCCCCGACTGAAGCTCCGTCCAGCAGTCGTGGGTGCCATCGTGGCCGACGGGTGGCGCCCGGTCACCGGGCAGGCGGTGGAATACGAGCCCCGGCCGAACCTGCGCGTTCCGGTCACGCTTCTCGTGGAGCGCGCATGACCGCCCGTCCCGCGCCGGGGCGACGGCGGTGCATTCGTCGCGACCGTCGGACCCGGATTTCGGGTACCTGACAGGAGATGGCAGGTACGGCCGACAGGATGTCGGGCGGAGGTCGAGAACGACCCGCTCACCGTTGAGAGAGGCAGCATCACCCATGACCGGAATCGCCACGCTCGCCATGGTCAGCCTGGACTGCTCGGACCCGGCCGCGCTCGCCGAGTTCTACAAGCGCGTGCTCGGCTGGGAGATCACGCACAGCCAGGACGAGTACGCGATGATCAGCGACGGCAAGACGTCGATCGGGTTCGGACGGATGGAGAACTACGCGCCGCCGGCCTGGCCGGACTCCGTCGCGCCCAAGCGCTACCACCTCGACCTCTACGTCGACGATCTCGACAAGGCCGAGGCGCAGTGCGTGGAGTGGGGCGCGGCGAAGCCGGACTTCCAGCCCGGCGAGACCTGGCGGGTGCTCATCGACCCGGCCGGGCACCCCTTCTGCATCTGCCAGAAGTCTTAGGAGCCAGACTGCCTGGATGGCAGTGATCATGTTTCGGGCGGCGCGGGCGGACGAAGCGGCGCACCTCACGGAGCTGGCCCTGCGCTCCAAGGCGCACTGGGGCTATGACGACGAGTTCCTCGACGCCTGCCGGGCCGAGCTGACGCTCCGTCCCGACGAACTGGCGGCGCGGCGGATCATCGTGGCCGAGCTGGCCGGGCAGGTGCTCGGGTTCTACGGCGTGGAGGGCACGCCACCGGACGGTGAGCTGGGCCACCTCTGGCTCGACCCCGCGTCGATCGGCACCGGGATCGGCCGTCGGCTCTGGGAGCACGCGCTGCGGACCGCGGACGCGGCCGGCTTCACGCGGCTGCGGATCGAGGCGGAGCCGTACGCCGAGGGCTTCTATCTCGCGATGGGGGCCGAGCGGATCGGTGAGACCCCGTCCGGGTCGGTGCCCGGCCGTGTCCTGCCATTGCTGCAGGTCAACCCCGCGCGGCCGGCCGGTCAGCGGGCATAACAGCGAAACGCCTGGCTGGCCCTTGCGGACCGGCCAGGCGTTCGCCTGTTCAGTGGCGGTGGTGAAGGGATTTGAACCCTTGGAGGGCTTGCACCCTCACACGCTTTCGAGGCGTGCTCCTTAGGCCGCTCGGACACACCACCGCCGAGAAGGGTACCCGACGTTCGCCGGGACCGTCGTAGGGGTATGCCGCGAGTCGACCTGGCAGGATCAAAGCCATGAGTACGCACATCGGAGCGAATCCCGGAGACATCGCCGAGCGGGTCCTGATGCCCGGCGACCCGCTGCGGGCCAAGTGGATAGCAGAGACCTACCTCGAGGACGCCAAGTGCTACTCGACGGTGCGCGGCATGTTGGGCTTCACCGGCCGCTACCAGGGTGTCGACGTGTCGGTGCAGGGCTCCGGCATGGGGATGCCGTCGGCCTCCATCTACGCCCATGAACTGATCAACGAGTACGGCGCGAAGACCCTCATCCGGGTCGGGTCGTGCGGCGCGTTGAGCGAGGACCTGAAGCTGCGCGACGTGATCGCGGCGAGCGGCTCCTCGACCGACTCGAACATGAACCGGATGCGGTTCGACGGGCTGATCGACTACGCCCCGGTCGCCGACTTCGGGCTGCTCCGTACGTCGGTCGAGGTGGCCGAGCGGCGCGGCATCCAGATGCGGGTCGGGCCGATCCTGGCGGCGGACGCCTTCTACACCGACCGGCCCGACCTCTACGACACGCTCGCCGACTACGGCGTGCTGGCGGTGGAGATGGAGTCGGCGGCGCTCTACACGATCGCCGCCCGCTACAAGTGCCGGGCGCTGACCCTGCTGACGGTCAGCGACCACATCAAGACCGGAGAGAAGACCACCGCCCAGGAGCGCGAGCAGACCTTCGCGCAGATGGTCGAGGTCGCCCTCGACACCGCGATCGCCTGACACCCCCACTGAGATCCGCGTGATCACGGAGTAGTTCCCGCGCGTCGGCCGCGTGCCGCCCCGGGAATTCCCTGATCACGCGGATCTCTGCATTCATCGCCAGCGCGCTGTGGCGCGGGTGGGTGTGCCGTGGACAACAAACTGTACGACCGATCGGTTTGTTTGTCGTACGCTCCCTGCTGTGACCACCGATGGCCGGCTCGCCCGCGGCGCCCGCACCCGCACCGCTGTCCTCGACACCGCGGTCGCACTCGCGACCGAGGCCGGACTCGACGGCCTCTCCCTCGGCCAGCTCGCCGAGACGCTCGGCGTCAGCAAGTCCGGGCTCTTCGCGCACTGGCGATCCAAGGAGGAGCTGCAGCTCGCCACCATCGAACGGGCCCGTGAGCAGTGGGCCGAGCAGGTGGTCGCCCCGGCGATGCGGGCGCCCCGCGGGGTCCGGCGGCTCTGGGCGCTGCACGTGTCCCGCCTCGACTTCTACGCGGCCGCGGTGCTCCCCGGCGGCTGCTTCTTCGCCAACGCCGAGTTCGAATACAACGCCCGCCCCGGCCCGGTACACGACCGGCTGGCTGAGCTCCTCGCCGAGTGGATCGCGTTCGTCGAGCGGCTCGGCACCGAGGCGATCACCGCCGGCGAGCTCGCCGCCGAGGTCGACGTGCGACAACTGGCGTACGAATTCGAGGCCGTCGGTCTCAGCGCCGTCATGCGGTCCCGGCTGCTGCCGTCCGAATCCGCCTACCCGTTCGCCCGGCGCGCGGTGCTCGACCGGCTCCGCGCCGCATGCCCCGACCCGACCCTGCTTCCGGAGGACTGAGATGAGCATGCTGGCTGACGCCCTGGACGTCGAGCACGGTCACGTGCAGCCGATCCCGGTGCACTTCGATGACCTCGACGCGATGAGGATGGTGCACAACGCGCGGTACGCGGTGCTGTTGGAGCGGGCCCTGAGCCTCTACTGGTCGGAGCGCGGGCACTCCTTCGAACAGGGACGGCCCACCTCGCCCGACATGTTCCACGCGGTCCTCGAGTTCACCATCCGGTACCGCGCGCCGATCCGCGGCACCGGCGACGTGCTGGTGCACTTCTGGCTCGAGCGGTTCGGCGAGACGAGCGGGGTCTACCGGTTCCGCTTCCTCTCGCCCGACGGCGCGACCGTGCACGCCGAGGGGGAGCGCGTGGTCGTACGGCTCGATCCCGCCACGCTGCGCCCGGCGCCCTGGACCGACGCCGCCCGCGCCGTGGCCGACACCCTGCTGAAGACCGCCGTGACCGGGGAGTAAGACGCGCGCGTCGCCGGCGCCAAGCTGCACAACTGGCCGGCGCTGCCCGATGATCCGACCGTGCGGAGGGCGCGGGGGTTCGGCGGGGGTCAGCGGAAGAAGGCGCGGAGGATGGCGGCGCACTCGGGCTCCAGGACCCCGGCGTAGACCGCGGGTCGGTGGTTGAGCCGCCGGTCGCGGACGACGTCCCACAGCGAACCCACCGCCCCCGTCTTCGGCTCCCAGGCCCCGAAGACCACAGTGGAGATCCGAGCCAGCACGAGCGCGCCTGCGCACATCGTGCAGGGTTCGAGGGTGACGACGAGAGTGCAGCCTTCCAAACGCCAGGCGCCGACCGCGGCGGCCGCCCGGCGCAGCGCGAGGATCTCGGCATGCGCGGTCGGGTCGCCGCTCAGTTCCCGTTCGTTGCGCCCCACCGCGATCTCGACGCCGTCCGGGTCGTAGATCACCGCGCCGACCGGCACGTCCCCGGACGGCCCGAGCGGGACGGGCGCGGCGGGACCACCGGCGGCCACGTCGGGTTCGTCGGCGACACCGGTGCGCAACCCGGTCGCGGCCAACTCCAGCGCCCTGCGCATCCACACTTCGTGGCGTTCCCGCCGATCACCGGCCCCCGGCTGTGGCACACCACTGGACGGGGTCACGCCTCGCGCAGCTCTTCCACTTCGTCACCGCAGCCGATCGCCTGGCACAACTCGGCCGTCACATCGGCGGGGAGCATCCCCTCGCGGGCGCAGAGCGCGAGCAGGCGGTGCCCCGAGACGCCGAGATCGGCGAGGAGGTCGGCGTCGCCCACCGGGTCGGCATCGGGATCGGCGACCGGCTGCTCGTCGTCATCGTCACCGGAACGCGTGCGGGAGACCTCGGTCGGGTCGATTTCCACTGGCGCCTTGATGTCCCCGACGAGCAGCGCGCCGAGCCGCGACTCCTCGGCGAAGGCCGAGTCGGAGCCGAAGATGCGCAGGTCCTCGCCGTCGTCGAGCCGGAGGATCGCCAGATAGGTGTCGTCGGCCTCGACGAACAGCAGGGAGAGCTCCGCGTCCGGGTCCACGTCGCGGAGTCGGTCCGCCACCTCTTCGATGTCCGCGACGCCACCGAGGTCGACCTCAGCGGCGCTCCAACCAGCCGAGCCGCGCGCCACGCCAGCCGCGAAATAGGGCACGTTTCCCCCACATATGTCTGCGGCGCTCCGGAAGCACCACTGCGTCTACCTTGTTGTCACGCGTGACGGTAGCTGGTCACCTGGGCGGCTGGCGCGTCAACGCCCCGAAGGGCGGGATTGGACCAAACAGAAGGTGGGTCAGTTCGCCGATCGACGTCGGTTGGCGATCAGCTCACGGATGCGCTCCGGGCGCCCGCGTCGGGGTTGCTCACCCTCCCGCACCGCCTTGGCTCCGGCGAGCTCGGCGAGGAGCTGTATCCGGCGGCGGCTCCTGACGGGGTCGAGCCGCTGCGCTGTCCAGACCATGCCGCGAGCGTGCCGACTGGGGACCTATTCGTCAAGCCGGTCGCAGCCCGCAGCCGCCCGCACACGGTCCGCCCCGCAGACGCTCACGATTCATGTCGCGGGAGACGCGGAGAGTCACCACAAGGGCCAATCCCCGCTGCTCGCCCACCGCACGGCGACGGCGATCGCCGCGATCGCCCATCCGACGGCGGTGAGCATGGCGACCCCCGCGGCCACACCGCGGTCGCCGAACCGGGCCAGCCCCAGCGCCACCACCCAGGCGACCGCGCCCGCGAGAAGCGTCCACCACGCGTAACCGCTCACACTGCCGCCCAGCAACCCGAAGAAGAGCAGCCACAGCGCGGTCGCGCCGGCGCCGGCCGCGATCGCGCCGGGACGTACCGGGTGGGGTTCGCGGTAGGTGGGTCGCGGCGGGACGGCGTGCAACGACGGGGCGGACGGGAAGAGACCGGAGGGGGTACGCATCGGCGCGGCCGGCCAGGGGGACGGAACGGGCGCGCCGGGCGACGGGATCGGCGCACCGGGCGGTGACCAGGTCCCGGGCGGCACGGCAGCGCCCGGCGTGGACCAGGTCGGGGGCTCCGCCATCACGCCGCTCCTTCGCTCGCGACTGCCGGTTTCGCCGCAGCATACCTGCGGCTCGGCGGCGCGCGCCCGGGTTGCCCGGGAGCAGCGCGCGGCGGGGTCTGCCAGGATGGGCCGCATGTCAAGGGGAGGAACGCGTGGCGCGGCTCCGGTCGGGCACAGGTTGGTGCCGCTGGCCACGCTGCTGTCGGTGACGCTCACGGCCGGCTGCGCGCAGGGCCACCCGCCACTTCCCGGTGCGACCCCGACGCCGGCGGCCGGTACGGCGAGCGCCGGAAGCGCGCCGGCCCCGACGACGCCGGCGGCGAGCGCGCCCCGCGCGACCGGCACGGCGACCCCGGCGGTGGCCAGCAAGGGGCCGACCAACTGGCGCTATGTCTTCCCGGTGCCGGGCGGGAACGTCTCCTACCACCCGACGCACTCCGCCTACCCGGCGACGGACATCTTCGCCGACTGCGGGATGCCGGTGGTGGCGGTGGCCGACGGGCGCGTCGTGGAGATCAGCCGGGTGGACAGGTACAGCAAGAGCGGGCCGGACGGGCCGCTCAACGGCGGCCGGTTCGTGTCGCTGCTCGGCGATGACGGGGTGCGCTACTACGGCTCCCACCTGACCGACGTGGCGATCGGCATCGAGGCGGGCACACGGGTCCGGGCCGGTCAGCGGCTCGGTACGGTCGGTCGGTCGGGGAACGCCAACAACGTCTGCCACCTGCACTTCGCGATCTCGCCGCCGTGCGCGAAGACCGGGGACTGGTGGATCCGCCGGGGTGTGGTGTGGCCGGCGCCGTTCCTCGACGCCTGGCGCAAGAAGACGAGCAAGTCGCCGGTCGACAAGGTCAACTCCTGGCACCGCGATCGCGGCTGCCCGAAGGCGCCGTAGCGCCGCCGCCGGAACGTCCGCCGGCCGTTGGTTTCTAGCGGACCGTGCCCTCGCTGGTGCGGATCCCGTCCGGCACGGGGGCCAACTCGGCCTTGGCGACCGAGCCGGCGACGATGATGCCGGCGGTGATCGCCAGCGTCACGGTCACCCGGAGCAGAGCGCGCCGTAGCCGCGACCCCATATTGTCCTGATAAATCACGTCATGACGGTAGCTGCCACGTAAGCCGAGTTCCAGCGACCGCGCGGGAGGGACTGGCGCGTCCCGACGCGGCACGGCCCCGGTCGGGCGAATTCGGCGATGTGCGAGAGTCCTCCGCGTGAATGTCGCGGTGATCGGGCTCGGTCTCATCGGCGGTTCCGCGCTGCGGGCGCTCGCCCTCGCCGGGCACGCGGTGTACGGCTACGACGCCGACCCGGCCACCCGGGCCACGGCCCGCACCGCCGCGGCGCAGGCTCCCGCGGGCGCCAGGTGGCAGGTCGTGCCGACCGTACGGGACGCGGTGGCGCGCGCGGAACTGGTCGTCATCGCGGTCCCGCTGCCGGCCGTGCCGACCGTCCTCGACGAGCTGGCGAACGTCGGATACACCGGGCTGGTCACCGACGTCACCTCGGTCAAGACCCCGGTGCAGCTCCTGGTCGAGCAACGCCTGCACCGTCACAACCGGCTCGCCAGCTTCGTCGGCGGTCATCCGATGGCCGGCCGCGAGACGTCCGGCTTCACCGCCGCCGACCCCGCGCTCTTCACCGGCTGCGCCTGGGTGCTCTGCCTGGAGCCGCGGGTCACCGCGCTGACCGACTGGCTCGACCTCGCCGCGCTCGTCACCTCGCTGGGGGCGCGGGTCGTCCCGGCCACCCCCACCGAACATGACCGGGCGGTCGCGACGGTCAGCCACGTACCGCATCTGCTCGCCGCCGCGCTCGCGGTCACCGCCGCCGCCGACCCGCTCGCCGGCACCCTCGCCGCGGGGTCCTTCCGGGACGGCACCCGCGTCGCGGCGAGCCAGCCGGAGCTGGTCGCGGCGATGTGCGGTGGCAACGCGGCGGCCGTGCGACCCGCGCTGGACGCGGTCCTCGAATCGCTGCAGCGGGCACGCGCCGCACTCGACGCGGGCGAGCCGATCGCCGCGCTGCGGCCCTGGCTCGCCCCCGGCTGTGCGGCACGCACGGCATGGCCGCCGGTGCCGGGCAACCCGTTGGAGCTGCCCGCGCGCGCCGACGCGCTGCTGCGGCTCGGGCGGGCCGGAGGGTGGATCACCGCCGTGGCCGACGATCGCCGGACGGTGACCGCGGTCAGACCCGTGGTCTCCGAACCCGCCGGCTGACCGACGACCCGCGACGCCCCCGAACTTGATCGGCAGCGTCATCGACGGGCACGGGTTACCGTAGCGACCATGGCTGCCCGGGACGCGATCGCCGACCTGCGGCAGATCGCGTTCCTGCTGGAGCGCGCCAACGAAGCCAGCTTCCGGGTACGTGCCTTCCGCTCCGCCGCGAACGGTCTCGGCGTTCTTCCCCCCGCGGAGCTCGCGGCCCGCGCCGAAGCCGGGACGCTGACCGAGCTGGCCGGGGTCGGTGAGGTCACCGCCCGCTGCGTGGCGGAGTCGCTGCGCGGCGAGGAGCCGGTCTACCTGCGGCGGTTGGCGGCGACCGAAGGAACCGATCTGGACGAGGCGGCGGCCGCGCTGCGCAGTGCCCTGCGCGGCGACTGCCACACCCATTCGAACTGGTCGGACGGCGGTTCGCCGATCGAGGAGATGGCGCTGGCGGCGGTCGGCCTCGGCCACGAGTACCTCGTCCTCACGGATCACTCGCCGCGGCTCACCGTCGCCAACGGGTTGAGCCCGGACCGGCTGCGCCGCCAACTCGATCACGTCGCCGCGCTCAACGCGGAGCTGCCCGAGGGCTTCCGCATCCTCACCGGGATCGAGGTCGACATCCTCGCCGACGGCTCGCTCGACCAGGAGGACGAGCTGCTGGCGCGCCTCGACGTGGTGGTCGGCTCGGTGCACAGCGGGCTGAAGGACGAGAGCGCGAAGATGACCCGGCGGATGGTGCGCGCGGTCGCCAACCCCCACCTGGACATCCTCGGCCACTGCACCGGACGGATGGTCGCCAAACGGCCCGCGGGGGTGAGCGGCGCCGGCGACCGCGCCCACCGCGCGCGGAGCCGCCCGGAGAGCAGCTTCGACGCCGACGCGGTTTTCGCCGCGTGTGTGGAGCACGGCAAGGCCGTGGAGATCAACTCACGGCCCGAGCGGCAGGACCCTCCGAAGCGGCTGATCCGGGTGGCGCTGGAGGCGGGCTGTCTCTTCGCGATCAACACGGACGGGCACGCGCCCGGGCAACTCGACTGGCAGCGCTACGGGTGCGAGCGCGCCGCGCTCTGTGGGGTGCCGGCGGAGCGCGTGGTCAACACCTGGAGCGCGGAGCGCCTGGTCGAGTGGGCCGCGTCGCGCGTCCGGTGAGGCAGGACCGGGCGACGGGTCAGCGCCGGGCCGGCTCCGGCACCGCGGCGAGCGTTTCCGCCGGCTGCTCCACGATCGGCCGGCGCCGGGGGCCGAGCAGCCCCTGCGACACGGCGACGCCGGCGAGCACGATCAGCGCGCCGACCGGCTGGTACCAGGCGAGGTGCTCGTCGAGCCCGATGACCCCGATGAGGACCGCGAAGATCGGGATCAGGTAGGTCACCGTCGACGCGGTGCTCGCCCCGGCGAGGCGGATGTTGCGCAGGTTGATCACGAAGCCGAGCCCGGTGCCGAGCGCGCCCAGCGCCAGGACGCTGGCCACGACGTCGAGCGAGAGCCGGGTCGGCGCGGGCGGGGCGCCGGCGATCAGCGGCGCGACGATCGCGAATTGTGCCGTGGCCAGCAGCAGTTGAGCGGCCGACAGCGCGACGCCGGATTCGGGACGGCCGGCGATGAACCGCTTCTGGTACGGAATCGCCAGGCCGTAGCAGGCGGCCGCGCCGAAGCACATGAGCTGCCCGGCGAACTGCGCGCCGCCGACCCCCTCCCACACCCCGAGCACCACGAGGACCCCGAGGAAGCCGAGCGCCATGCCGACCCCGCGGCGCGCGGTCATCCGCTCGGTGCGGAAGACCAGCACCGCCATCGGCAGTACGACCAGCGGGGTGGTCGCGTTCCAGATGCCGGCGAGCATCGAGGAGACGCGCTGTTCGCCGTAGCCGAAGAGGGTGAACGGCAGCGCCACGCCGATGGCCGCGATCACCGCCAGGTGCAGCCAGAGCCGGGGATCGCGGGGCAGCCGGTCGCGCAGCACGGCCAGCACGACGAGCAGGGTGAGCGCACCGGCTCCGACCCGTCCGAGGGCGACGTAGACGGGGTGCAGCTCGCGGATCCCGATCTTGATGAACAGGAAACTGCTACCCCAGATCGCGGCGAGGGCGAGAAAGCCCGGCAGCCAATCGCGGAGGTCGGCCCGGTCAGGAGCGGTTGCGGCGGTCACCCCTGACACTTTGCCGCAGGCGTACGACAATGTCCCGCGACTTTCGGACACTGTGTTGCCGACCGGGACCACTCATCTCTCCGCGCTGCGCGCTCACCGACCCGCCGACGGGAACAGCTGGACGAATTATCGGATGCGTCACGTAGGGTCGTTCCGTGGGACGAATTGATGACCTGGCCAACCGATACGTTGATGAGTGGGCCCCGCTCAACCCGGCCGGCGCGACCTACGTCGGCATCCCGGGGCATGACGATCAGCTGGACGACCTGTCGCCGGAGGGGTTCGCGGCGCAGGCCGAGCTGACCCGGCGCACGCTGCGCGACCTCGACGTGGCGGACCCGGAGACCGAGGCCGAACGGGTCGCCAAGGACGCGATGACCGAGCGGCTCGGCCTGGAGCTGGCCCGTTACGACGCGGGCGAGGCGACCAGCGAGATCAACGTGATCGCCAGCGCGCTCCACGGGCTGCGCCAGGTCTTCGACCTGATGCCCGTGCAGGGCGAGGAGGCGGTGCGCAACATCTCGGCCCGGCTCAACCAGTTCTCCCGCGCCGTCGACCAGTACAAGACGACGCTGCGGGTCGCCGCCGACGCCGGGCACGTGAGTCCGCGCGCGCAGATGGTCGAGGTCGCCAAGCAGTGCGACATCTGGACCGACCCGCAGGGTGACAATTTCTTCCACGGGCTGGTCGGCCGTCTTCAGGCCGACGGCGCGCTCGCCTCCGACCTCAAGCGCGGGGCCGCCGCGGCGACCGCCGCGACCGCGCAGTTCGGCCAGTTCCTGCGGGAGGAGCTGGCGCCGCGCGGGCGGGAGAAGCAGGCGGCGGGGCGGGAGCGTTACCAGCTCGCGTCGCAGTACTTCCTCGGCGCGAAGATCGATCTGGACGAGACGTACGCCTGGGGGTTCGCGGAGCTGGCGCGGCTGGAGGGTGAGATGCGGGCGGTCGCGGCCCGGATCGTCGGCCCGGGCGCGAGCATCGACGACGCCGTCGCCGCGCTCGACGCCGACCCCGCGCGCAGCATCCAGGGTAAGGAGGCGTTCCGCGACTGGATGCAGGCGCTGGCGGAGAAGGCGATCGGCGAGCTGCACGGCACGCACTTCGACATTCCGGAGCAGGTCCGGCGCATCGAGTGCTGCCTGGCCCCGACCAGCGACGGCGGCATCTACTACACCGGCCCGAGCGAGGACTTCTCCCGCCCCGGCCGCATGTGGTGGGCGGTCCCGCAGGGGATCACCGAGTTTTCCACGTGGCGCGAGGTCACCACGGTCTACCACGAGGGGGTGCCCGGCCATCACCTGCAGATCGCGCAGACGCAGGTCCGGGCCGAGTTGCTCAACCGCTGGCAGCGGCTGCTCTGCTGGTGCTCCGGGCATGGCGAGGGCTGGGCGCTCTACTCGGAGCGGCTGATGGACGAGCTCGGCTACCTGGAGGACCCGGGCGACAAGGTCGGCATGCTCGACGGGCAGGCGTTCCGCGCCGCGCGGGTGATCGTCGACATCGGCATGCACCTGGAGCTGGAGATCCCCCGCGACAACCCGTTCGGTTTCCACCCGGGCGAGCGCTGGACGCCGGAGCTGGGCTGGGATTTCATGCGGGCGCACTGCCGGGTGCCCGACGAAAACCTGCGGTTCGAGCTCAACCGCTACCTGGGCTGGCCCGGCCAGGCTCCCTCCTACAAGGTCGGTGAGCGGATCTGGTTGCAGGCCCGCGAGGACGCGCGCGCCCGCAAGGGCTCCGCGTTCGACCTCAAGGAGTTCCACCGGGACGCGCTCAACCTCGGCGCGCTCGGGCTCGACCCGCTGAAGTCGGCACTCGGCCGACTCTGAGACGACGGTCCGCGTGATCAGGCGAGCCGACACACCGCCGTCTGGTCACGCGGACCGGGCCGGGCCGCTGGCGGGGGTGCTGGTAGCCGACTTCTCCCGCGTCCTGGCCGGGCCGCTGGCGACGATGACCCTGGCCGACCTCGGCGCCGACGTGGTCAAAGTGGAGCGGCCGGTCTCGGGCGACGAGACGCGCGGCTGGGCGCCGCCCGTCGCCGCCGACGGCACGGCCACCTACTACCTCAGCGTCAACCGCAACAAGCGCAGCATCGCGCTCGATCTGTCCACACCCGACGGTCGGCAGCTGGCCCGCGAGCTTGCCGTCCGCGCCGACGTACTGGTGGAAAACTTCGCGCCCGGCACGATGGAGCGTTTCGGGCTCGGCTACGACGCCCTCGCCGTCGACAATCCCGCGCTGGTCTACGCCAGCGTGACCGGCTTCGGCCGCGACGCGGGCGCGGCTCTGCCCGGCTACGACTTCCTGGTCCAGGCCGTCGGCGGGCTCATGTCCATCACCGGGGAGCCCGACGGGGAGCCGACCAAGGTCGGTGTCGCGCTGGTCGACGTGCTCGCCGGGCTCCACCTCGCCACCGGAGTCACCGCCGCGCTGCTCGCCCGCGCCCGCACCGGACGCGGTCAGCGGGTCGAGGTATCGCTGCTGGGCGCCCTGATGGCGAGCCTGGTCAACCAGGCTTCCGGGCAGCTCAACGCGGACGCCGAACCCTCCCGCATGGGCAACGCCCACCCCAGCATCGCGCCGTACCAGACGTTGCGCACCGCCGATCGGCCGATCGCGGTCGCGGTGGGAAACGACCGCCAGTTCAGCCGGATGGCCGCCGTCGTCGGTCTCGACACCGACCCGCGCTTCGCCACCAACCAGTCCCGGGTACGCCACCGCGAGGTGCTCGTCGCGGCGCTGGAGAAACTGTTGTCCGCGCGCCCGTCGGCGCACTGGCAGGCGGCGCTGCAGTCGGCCGGGGTGCCGTGCGGACCGGTCAACACCGTCGCCGAAGGGCTCGCCCTCGCCGAGCGGCTGGGCCTCGCGCCGATCGTGCGGCAGGAGCGCGACGGCGTCGACGTGCGGACGATCGCCAACCCGGTCGGGCTCTCCGACACCCCGGTCAGCTACCGCCGGCCCCCACCCGGCCTGGGCGAGCAGACCGCGGAGATCACGGAGTGGCTGGCCGGCGAGCGGCGGCGTCCGTAGCTCTCCTCCCCCTACCCACTGAGCCCGATTGCTCACATGTCACAAACCGGCCGCCTGAAATCCACCCTGCGGTCCGGCGCCCGTCCGGGTCGGAACGGTGCACTGCGTTTGCCGATCGGCGCACCGGGCAGCCAGTTGATAGCCGGCGCGCGGATGTCCCGTACCCGACCTCTGCCGGGAGGCGTCATGACCGCACCCACCCTGACAACCCGACCCGCGGCACAGCCGGGTGCACAGGCTCCGACCCGCACCCTGCGGGTCGTCCACTTCTCCGACACCTACCTCCCGCGGCGGGACGGGGTGATCGCGTCGCTGCACACCCTGACCGACGCGCTCGCCGCGGTCGGACACGACTGCCTCACCGTGGCGCCGCACCACCGCCAGCAGCCGGACCTGCCGGACCTGCTCGCGCTGCGCGCGCTCTCCTGCGGGCTGGCCGACCTACGCCTGCTGCCGTGGCCGACGAACGCCCACGTCGAGCAGATCGCGGCCTGGCGGCCCGACCTCATCCACGTGCACACTCCCGGTCCGGTCGGGCTGCTCGGCACGTTCGCCGCGCAGCGCCTCGGGTTGCCCGTCGTGCACACCTATCACACGGACCTCCACGCGTACGCCGAGGCGTACCGCGTGCCGACCTCGGCCGTGCGGCTGCTGGCGAAGCTCTACGCCCGCCGCCTCGGCGTCACCGCCGGCCACTGCACGGAGCGCGGCCGGCACGGCGCGGTCGACGCCGTCAACCGTCTGCTGCTGCACGACGCCGACGCGGTCATCGTGCCCACCCCGGCGGTGCTCTCCCGGGCCGCTCTGCCCGTGCCGCAGGAGCGCGTCTTCCTGGTGCCGGCCGCCGTTCCGCCTCCGCGGGGTGCGGTCAGACCCGCCGAGTTCCGTGACCGGCACGGCATCGCGCGCCCGGACCGGATGGTGCTCTTCGTCGGACGGGTCAACCGGGAGAAGGGGGTGGATCTGCTGCTGCCGGCGTTCGCCCGGATCCTGGCCGCCGAGCCGCGGGCCCGCCTGGTGCTCGTCGGCGCCGTCTATGAGCGGCGCTGGCTGCGCCGGCTGATCCGTCGCGCCGGCGTCGCCGACCGCGTGGTGATCACCGGACAGCTCGCCGGCGACCAGGTGGCGGACGCCTACGCCAGCGCCGATGTGCTGGCTTTCCCGTCCCGTACGGACACTCAGGGGCTCGTCCTGCAGGAAGCCGCGTTGGCCGGCGTGCCGAGCGTGCTGGCCGATCCGGTGCTGCACCGCACCGGCGCGCTCGGTGACACAACGGTGCTCGCCGACGCGTCCCCGGCCGGCTTCGCCGCCGCGGTCATCCGGCTGCTTGGGGACCCCGAGGCCGCCCGCCGACAGGGTGCGGCGGCGCGGGCGCTCGCGCTGCGGCACACCCCCGAGCGGTACGGGGCGGCGATGTTGGACGTCTACCGGCACGCGCTGGCGCAGCGGCGGCAGTCCGGGCAATGAGCGGGCGGGCGCCACCGGGGGCACGGCGCCGGCCCGCAGGTCCGGGAGCGGGGATCAGCCCAGGGAGACGTTGAGGCTCGGTCGTCCGGTCAGGATGTCGGAGTTCACGAAGACGAGCTGCATCTCGGGCTTGTCAAAGCTGATCTTCGGCAGGGTCAGCGGGATGCCGTTCGGCGGGACGGGCGAGGACGGCGTCAGCGTGAGCTTGAGCGGCCCGATCCATCCCACGAACCGGCTGGCGTAGAACTTGACGTCGCCGCGCACGGTGAGCGCGGGGGTCTGGAACCGCATCGTCTTGCCGGCGGGCCCCGGCACCTGCAGGAGGAAGTCGTCCGTGACCGCCTCGCTCATCGAGAACTGCAGCACCTCGGTCGTTCCACCGCCCGCGGTCGGCAGCTTCACGATGCCGTCGATCTTCAGGTTGCGCATGGTGACCTTCGATCCGGTCAGCAGCGACGGCTTCTTCGCCACCAACGGCTGCCCGGGGGCGGGGGCGAGGCGCTTCACTCCGGCGGGCGGGGCCGGATCCGCCGGCTCGGGCTTCGTCGGACACGCGCCCGGTCGCCCCACCGGCGGCGTCGGCAGCGGCTTGCCGTCCGGACCCAGCGTCGGCGCGACAGCGGTCGGCGTCGGCGCCGCCTCGGGCTTCTTGTTGTTTCCCCCGCCGAACAGCCCGACGATCCCGTCGATGATGTCGGTGAGCAGGTTTCCGTCATCGTCAGCACCGGGCTTTGGAGTGGGGCTGCCGCTCGGTCCCGGCGACGGCTTGCCCGCCGGGGCGCTCGGGGTCACCGACGGCAGGCACGGCGCGGCCTGCGCGGGGCTCGCCGCCCGTGTGGTGACCAGCCCGATCGCGGATACGCTGAGCAGGACGAGGGTGATGGCCAGCAGGCCCGTGTCGCGCTGCGACCGTGACGGGCCCTGCCCGGCCGGCGGCTCGACCGGCTCCGGCTGGCTCATCGGGTTACGCGGCTTCGGCAGCGCGTCCGTCACCGGCGCCGTGCTGTCATCGCCATCGAGTTGATCATCCGACGATCGCGCGGGCGTCTCGTCCGGGCTCGCGGCGGGGTCGCCGGCGACGGCCTCCGTACGATCGGCTTCATCGACCGGTGCCGGCGACCGCGACGGGACCCAGGCGAACCCGAGAGCGCCACCGACCATGCCCAGCAGCAGACCGATGAAGAAGCCGCCGAGGTTGACCGCGATCAGCGAGAACACCGCGGTCATCGACCCGACGATGGCGTAGAACATCCGCTGCTGCGGGGTGAACCACATCAGCAGACCGCAGGCGACCAGGATGGTCGGGATCAGCCAGGACAGAAAGCCGGTCGGCCCCATCTGGAAGCTGAGTCCGTCCAGCTTCATCTGGGTGGACCCGAAGATCTCCAGACCGGCGATCAGCGTGAGCAGCCCACCCCAGAAGGGGCGGGCCCGCCGCCAGTGGCGGAAGTCGTGCCAGCCCCGGGCAAGTGCGCCGCTGCGCACGTGCTGTGGGTTCGCGGTTGTCACGTACTCCTCCTGCGATCTGGCGGATGCGGCGGGACCAAGGCCCGCGGACGACGCCATCCGCGGGCCTCGTACCTAGCTCAGAAACATTCCTTGGCGTCGTCGCCCACGTTGAGGTTGAGCTTGAGCCCGGTCAGCGTGAAGGTCCCGGCGCTGGTCGAGCGGGCCACCTGCTGGAGGCCGTTGATCTCGATCCGCGACGCCTGCTGCGCGAAGGCGCCGGACTCACCCTTGGCCGTGACCGGCCCGGCGTCGACGGTGCCGGCGTCGCGCCCGATCTGGATGTTGGTGAACTTCGCGTCGCCCGCGAGCGACTCCATGTCGATCATCAGGTTGGTGGCCTTCGCGGGCTTCCCGCCACCACCGGCATTGATGGTGAGCACGATCGGCGCGTTGGGGACCTTCACGGACTGGCAGAGGTCGTAGAGGTCGGCGGTGCGGATGCCGGAGACGGCGACCGGCCTTTCGTTGCCGTCCTTGTCCTTGACGACGCCGCCGTACTGGACAAAGCCCCTGCCGTCGAGCTTCGTGGCCGAAACCTTGAAGGTCTGGCCGGAGACGGCGAACGACGCGGCGATCGCGCCGTTTGCCATGCCGAAGACGATCGCGCCGGCGACCGCGGTGGCGGGCACCATCATGACGGCGAAGCGGCGCCAACGGGTGCGTCCGTGCACCGGGCTGCCTTGCGGATCCTTCACGGGTCCTCCTCGATCGGGGTCGCCGACGCGGCGGGCGGCGGGGGCGACTCGGAGCTGTATGGGGCCCTACCGTTCGGCCATTACCGGCCAGTAACGAGGCGTGCGGCTGATGGTGCAACGAAAGCGATCCGGCTCACAACCCCCTACCTACGGTGCCGTAACCTGATCGAAATTGGAAAGCGCGGTTCCGCTACTTTCGGTAGTTCAGTCGTTGACATTTCGTGATGGCGATCGGTGATTAACCGGACTAATCGCGCGCAACATCACCGAATCGCACTCGCTGACACATCAGCATCACGGTTGCGTAACAACCGGTACGAGCGATCAAATTGAAACCCCGAGGACGTTGTTTGCGCACAGTTGTGCGCATCACAAACGCGGCGCCGGTTCCCGTAACCACACACCGGCCATGAATGACCGAACGCCCGGCGGCTCGACCCTCATCGGGCCGAACCACCGGGCGCACGTGGTCCGTAGCGTCAACGACGCGCCGGGCGCTCCTGCGAACTGCGCTGGTTCGGCACCCCGGAACCGTCCGTGGACGTGGGCGGAACGACGTCCGCGAGCGTCCCGTCGTCGTCCGCCGCACTGCGCGGACCCTTCGGCACCGTGCCGCCCCCGGTCTGAACCTGCTCCTCCGGCCGGCCACCACGCAGCACGAAGATCACGCCGAGCACCATGGCGAGCAGGCCGAGCACGCCGAGCGCCAGCGGAGCCCAGAGCCGCACGATCCCGATCTGCTTCGCGCTGTCGCCGGCCCGCTTGGCGCTGTCCTTCACCGTCGCGGGGGTGTAGCGGAAGTCCGCGTCCAGGAGCACGGTCGATGCGCCGGTGTCCGGCACGAACTCCTTGCGCGGCTGGTCCCGGAAGTCGACGTAGAGCCCGGTCGTGGGCTCGATCCAGAACGTCCGGGTCGTGCTGTAGATGACCCGGCCACCCTGCGCCTGCGGGGCGAAGCGGCTACGAAGCGCGCTGAGGCTGTCCGGGGCGATCGTCAGCTGCTCCTCGGGGATTTCCTGCTCGAAGCGGTAGACCTCGACTCCCCGCACCTTCATCACCTCCTTGAACTGCGCGGGCCTCGCCCGGCGCAGATCGCGGTCGTAGACGAGGTAGTCCTTCTTCTCCGTGTTGAACGGGAACTTGTAGACCTGACCCGAGTAGTCGGCCGGCAGACCGGTCCCGTCCTCGAGCCACGCTTCGTCCCACTTCGCGGCGGCACCCGTCCGCCGGTCGATGGCGAGTTCGGTGCTGTAGGCGTTGATCTCGACGTTGTCGTCAATCCGACGGACGGTCTGGTAGACGTCCCAGACCATCGCCTTGCTCTTGAGGTCGCCCTTCAATTTCTCCTGGGTCAGCTTCGCCTGCGGCAGCACCTCGACCGTCGTGCGCAGGTCGCCCTTCTCCACGTCGATCCCAGTTTTTTTGATCTGCATAAACCGCGCGTTCGACGCTTCCGCGATCGACTTCGACTTCCCAAGGTCGTACGGCAGTTGGCTCACCGCCGGAGCGACGAAGAGCGGCAGTCCAATAGCGACAATCAGGAACAAGACGCCCAGCCCGAAGAGCGCGGCGCCGACGATCCGCTTCACTAGTCCTCCCAAACGATGGTGCTAGGTGGCGCCGGTGGGCCGGGTGCCGAACATGTAGCTGACATGCTCGTAACCCGCCCTTAGCATGGCGGCAGGTTACTCTCCGGTCACCTTGTTCGGCGACCCCCTGGACGTCTGATGTTCATTGCCCCGCCAGCGGCCATGCCGCGTCTGCCCTCCCTCGATGGTCTGCGCATGGTGGGGGCGCTCGCAGTCGTGGGTACCCACGTCGGCTTCATGACCGGTACGACGACCGGCACCGCCTGGGGTGGCTGGACAGCCCGGCTCGACGTCGGCGTCGCGATCTTCTTCGTGCTCTCCGGATTTCTGCTGTTCCGCCCGTACGCCTACGCCGCGGCGGTCCGGCAACCGCGGCCGAAGACCGGGCGTTACCTGTGGCGCCGGGCGCTCCGCATCCTGCCGGCGTACTGGGTAGCCGTCGTCGCGTGCATGACGCTCCTGCCAGCGAACGCATCGTCGTCCCTGGAGAACTGGGTCCGGCACCTCACGCTGACCCAGATCTACGCGCCGCTGCAGCTGCGTCCCGGCCTCGGACAAAGCTGGAGCCTCGCCACGGAAGCAGCGTTCTATCTCGCGCTGCCGCTCTTCGCGATCTTCGCGCTCGGTCGGCGTTGGCGTCCCGTGAGGACGATGCTCGTTACCACCAGCACGCTGCTGGTCACCGCCGGTTGGGTCGCGGCCATGGCGATGGGTGACATCAGCCGGGCGCTGCCGACGCTATGGCTGCCCGCGTACGCGGCATGGTTCGGCGGCGGGATGGCGCTGGCCGCCGCGCACGTCGCGCTCCGCACCGGCACCGCCCCTCCGCGCTGGCAGGTTCTCGACACGCTCGGCGCCGCTCCGTTGGCCTGCTGGGCGATCGCGCTCGCACTGCTTGCGGTGGCGACCACCCCGTTGGCCGGACCCCGATTCCTGGTTGAGCCCACCGCCGCACAGTTCGGCATCAAGCAGCTGCTCTACCTCGGCATCGCAGTGCTGATCCTGATATCCCTGGCGTTCGGGCCGGCGACCCGGACGAAGGCGGTCTTCAGCACGGCACCCGTCCGCTGGTTGGGCACCATCTCGTACGGGCTCTTCCTGTGGCACATGCTCGTGCTGGAACTCATCTATCTCCTCGGTGATCGGCAGCCCTTCACCGGCGGCCTGCCGAGCACGTTCGCGATGACGCTCGGCGGCGGCCTGGTGCTCGCGACGATCAGCTACTACGCCGTGGAGCGGCCGTTTCAGCGCTGGTCGGCGGCGCCGACGCGGCGAGGCGGGACCGTCGTGCCGCGGCCCCGTGCGGGCATGGCGACCGAGAGCCACAGCGCCACCAGCGTCGCCAGCACGGCGAGCTGAGGGGCGGCCGCGGTATGCGGTTCGGCCACGGTCATCGACTGCCATCCGGCCACGGCGAAGAAGGCGACGGGCAGGAGCCAGCGTAGGGACCGACGCGCGCGCTCCCACCGCCACCGGTCGGACGTGGAGAGATGCTCGGACACCCGTCGCCCACCCACAACCATGATCACTCCGACGATGACCAGACCGATCGCCGCCGTCCCGCCGAATACAAGTAACGCGACGCCACCGACCGCGGCCAGCAGCCACCGCCGCCGACGCTCGCGGCGGGACGGGACGGGTGTGACGGTGTTCGAGCGTCGCGTCGGCAGCACCGCGAGCAGCAGCACCCCGGCGACGAGGCCCGCACCGGCGACGAGACCGGTCCGGTACGGCGTGTCGGGCGTGAAAGACAGCACGACGGGGCCGCCGACACCGGCGGGAACGACCCAGCCCTGTTGCCACCCGTCCACGACGATCGGCACCAGTGTCTTGCCGGCCGCCGTCGCCCGCCAGCCGGGGTTCGTGTTCTCGCGCAGTGCCAGCACCCGCTGGACCGGGTGCGGGTCCAGCTGCAGCTGACGCTGCGTTGTCGACCACTTGTCGATGCGGACCGGGGTGCCGGCCTGCGGCGAGGTAGGTCGCCCATGAGTCAGCGCGATCCGCACGGGGGTGACCACGTCTGTCGCGGCACTCATCAGGTGCGACTCGCCTGCGTCGACCGGCACAGTGCCGTCACCGCGCAGGCAGACCCGGGCCGGTACCTCCCGCAACTCGAGGAGTTCCCGCAACGTCGCCGTGAACGTCGTTTCCAGCCGGATCCCGCCGACCCGGAGGCTCGGACCCTCTCCGCACGGCACCGTGACCTGATCGTCGAGTTGCGCGCGCCGGCTCGTCCCGGATGGCAGTACAGCAAGCTCACCGACCCCGATCGGCAGCAACGTTCGCCGGTTCGAGTAGGGGTCGTAGGACGTCATCGGGATACCGGCGGAGAAGAGCACGGTGAGGGTCCGGGTCGTCAATGGCTGGTCGAACGTGAACACACCGTCCAGGTTGAACTTTCCGGCCAGGATGCCGTTGTCCCCCACCACCTGCACCCGGTCGGGCCGGGTGGCGCCGAGCTCCGGTGGGAGGGTGAAGCGCAGACCCGTCAGCTTGTGCGGCTCCTGCCACGCCAACCGCAACCACGGGTTCGGGTCGCCGACCGCCGGCTGCCATGCGGTCGACGGGCTTCCGTCGAAGATCGCGCCGGCGCGGGCAGCCGGGTCGGGCAGCCGGGTGGACGACGCGGTCACGGTCGGCCTCTTGTCGCGCCCGGCGAGCTGGCGGTCGAGCAGCTCATTCAGCTGCGGGCCCGGCCGAGGCCGTACCGAGAGAGTCGGGGTGTACCGACCCCCCTGCGGCAACGTCACCGTGCGGTCGATCTGCTGGCCGTCCTCAGAGCCGCGCGACACCCCCTCCGCGCAGCGGGCGCTGTCGCTGAGGAAGAAGCAGGAGGCGGCGCTGGGCGCGGCGCTGGCAACCACCGTCGAGACGGTCCCTGCGTTCGGAGGGGCAGGGACGACGAGGGTGCGTTCCGCGGTCACGCCCGGAATCTCCAGCTCGGCGATCCCGACGGTGCCGCTGTCGATCCGGGTGGCGACCGCCGCGTCGATGACGACCCGTACGCGTTT
The DNA here is from genome assembly GCF_040659735.1 of Micromonospora sp. NPDC049679. NCBI lineage: Bacteria > Bacillati > Actinomycetota > Actinomycetes > Micromonosporales > Micromonosporaceae > Micromonospora > Micromonospora sp. NPDC049679. The sequence goes on along the minus strand of NZ_JBFANZ010000033.1, from coordinate 36,582 downwards.
GCTGGCGACATTGCCGGGCAGGCGCACGTCGGCGACACCGTCCACGACGTCCGCCGTCGCGCTCTCCGCCCCGGCGCTGACCGAGACCCGGGTTGGCCACACATCCGCGTCGAGATCGACCCGCAGCCGCAGCTGCGAAAGCTTGCGCGGTTCGGCCAGCTCCACCTCGAGCCACTGTCCCGCCGGTGTGCTGCCCGGTGCCGATCGCCACGATGTCGCGGGATCGCGGTCGAGCGCCGCGAACGCGTGGTGTGCCGGTCGGGTGCCGGAGAGCCAGTTGGCCTGGCCCCAGGAACTGGACGCGGAGACACGTTGCACGCCCTCGTATCGGACGACCGTCGTCTGATCATCGCCCCATGCGGGCAGGAAGTCGGCGGCCGGAGCGCCGAGGCGCGGTCGCTCGGAAGCTTCCTGGGTGCTCGACGTGCTGTCGTACGGCAACCCGAACGCGACCTCGCGGCGACGCAGTCCGTCCGTGACGGCGACCCGCCCTGGCTCCAGCCGCTTGCCGAGGTCCCCGGCGAGCACGGTCGGGGCCGGCGGCAGCTGCCCCGCCGCCGCGAGCTCCAGCAGTGATTCGGGTCCGCCGACCACTGTCGTCACGTCCCGGGCCTCGTACGCGACCACCCGATCCACGGCCTGTTCGACCTCGAAGACCTCGATCGCCCGCACGGGGACGTCCAGCCCCTGGTCGACGTAGCTCCCGAGCAGCTTGTCGCCGCCCACCTCCGGCCCGAACCCGGCCACTGACCGCATCCCCGGCGAGCGTTCCAGAGCCTGGTGCACCAGCAGCGGGCGGGCGGCGCCGGAGGCGCCGTAATTGAGGTCGGAGCGAACGAGCAGGTACCGCACCCCGGAGCGGGCCAGCAGATCGGCGAGCCCCGGCGAGCCGGCTCCGTTGGCCAGGACCGATTCGATTGCGTCGAGCAGCCGCACGGTCGTCGGCGGTGTCAGGGGGATGGCATTGCGGACGCCCCACCCGCCCCGCATCAGGGACTGGGTTATCTCGTCCGTCGGGCCTCCCCAGCGGTACTGCGGAAAGCGCGCGGCCGGCACGACCAGCACATGTTCGTGGTCGAGGTTTTTGTCGAGCCACTGCGAAGCGTCCCGCCAGTAGGCCGGAACGGTGGCGTAGCTGCCACGGACCGGCAGCCCACCGGCGAGCGCCGGGGTCGCAGCGACCGCGATCGCACCTACTGCGGCGACGGTGACCGCGATCGCCCGCCTACGGGCCGGATGCGCGGAGGTTCCGGCGACGGCGGCGGACCGTTGGAAGGCGCCCAGCAGGTGCGCCATCCCGAGCACGAGGGGAAGTCGCAGCACCACGTCGAACTTGTGCACGTTGCGCAACGGCGCGCCGGCATGGTCGAGGAACTGCCGCTGCAGGTCGGCTGCGATGCCGTCGACCGAGCCGATGTGTCCGAGCCCGACCAGGGCGAGACCGACGAGGAGCCCCGTGATCAGAAATCTGCGGTGCGGCATGCCACGCCGGGCGAGTCCCGCGACACCGAGAGCTGTCACGGCGAGAGTCGCCGCGACCAGCAGCGGTTCGGTCGCCAGCCGCCATCCGGCCGACCACGCCGGGCCGTGCGCGTCGGCGTAGTAGCCCAACCAGTGCGAGGCGCCGCGCATCACGGCGACCGAGTCGGTAACCCGGGTCGTCACCTGCGCCGTCTCGATGTAGTCGAGAAATGGCGGACTGTAACGACCCAGGACCAGCAGCGGGACCAGCCACCAGGCGGTGGCGCAGCCGATCGCGACGCACCAGGCGACGATGGCGAGGATCCGGCGACGCAGCGGCTGCAGAGTCGCGAGCAGGAGCAGTGCCAGCGGCACCACCGCGAGGACGGCGGTCGCGTTCGCACCTCCGGCACAGACGACAGCGATGGCGGATCGGGTCACCGCCGCGCGCAGGGATGCTCCCCGGCGTAACCCGGCGAGGGGCACGAGCACCCAGGGCGCCACGGCGCTCGGCCACGCCTCGACGGAGATGGCGCCCATCTCGGTGAGCAGTCGGGGGGAGAGCGCGAACGCGACACCGGCGATGAGCCGCGCCGTCGGCGTGCCGATCCGCAGTCGACCGGCGAGCGCGACGACGCCGCTGAAGGCGACGCACATCAGCAACGCCCACCACAGCCGCTGCACGACCCAGGGCGGAATGCCCAGAACGTGGCCGCCGGCGAAGAACGGTCCCATCGGCCAGAAGTATCCGTACGCCTGGTTCTGCAGCTGTCCGAAGGTGCTGTCGGGGTACCAGACGTGCGCCGCCCGCTGGAGCCAGCCCACCGGGTCGACCACGAGGTCGCTCTTCGAGTCGGCAACGGTCAGACCGGGTTGCTGCAAAAAGGACAGTGCGGTCAGCAGGGCACAAGCGGCTACGTTGCGCAGGCGCCACACCGCTCGCGAGGCCTGGTTGACGCCCGCTGGGGGCGGCGCTCCGACCGCTGTCGGCCGCATGGCGTCCCCTCCTGCCGTGGTCGCCGTCATTGGTTTCCGTCCCGGTCGCGCCATCGGGCCATTGCGGGGGCCGTGACGCAGCCCATAGTGTGGCGCGATCGCGAAGACTACTCGGCAGTAGGAGCAGGTGTGCACACCCTTGTCGCCCCCGGACAGCACGTGCTCTTTCTGAACTGGCGGGACACGGGCAACCCCGAAGGTGGGGGGTCGGAGGTCTACGTCGAGCGGATCGCCGGGGAACTCGTCGCCCGTGGGCACCAGGCAACCATCCTATGTGCCGCATATCCGGGCGCATCGGACGAGGAGGTAAACGACGCCGGGGTCCGATTTCTGCGCCGGGGTGGGCGGCACACCGTCTATTTCTACGCCGCGCTGATGTATTTGGCCGGATTCATCGGTTTGGGGCGGCTTGCGCGGTCCGGGCTCGGCCGTCCCGATCTGCTCGTCGACGTCTGCAACGGACTGCCGTTCCTCTGCCGGCTGTACTCCCGACGCCCGGTTGTCGCACTGGTGCACCACGTACACCGCGAGCAGTGGTCGGTGGTGCTGGGCGCGGTGGGCGCGCGGTTCGGTTGGTGGGTGGAGTCCAGGCTCGGTGTCCGCGTCTACCGCAACTGCCGGTACGTCACCGTTTCGGCGGCCACCCGCGACGAACTCTCGATCCTCGGGGTCGAGCCCGAGCGGGTGACGGTCGTGCACAACGGCACGCCGGAGATGCCCACGACGCCGACCGCCAAGACCTCCCACCCGTCGCTGGTGGTGCTCTGCAGGCTCGTCCCGCACAAGCGGGTGGAGGTCGCGCTCCGGGCGGTGCGCGAGCTGGTGGAGCAGTTCCCCACACTTCGACTCGTCGTGGCCGGACAGGGCTGGTGGGAGCCGCAACTGCGGGAGCTCGCCGAAGAGTTGGGCATCAGTGATCGGGTGCGGTTCGCGGGTTTTGTTACCGATGCCGAGAAGCACGAGCTGCTCTCGTCCGCGTGGGTCGCGCTCACCCCGTCATTGAAGGAAGGGTGGGGACTGACCATCGTGGAGGCCGGTGCGGTGGGCACGCCCACGGTGGCCTTCCGGGAGGCGGGCGGCGTCGCCGAGGCGGTCGTCGATGGCCGGACCGGATGGCTCGCCGACGACGAGCCCGACTTCATCAAGCGCGTGCGGGAACTGCTCGCAGACGGCGACCAGCGCAACGCGATGGGACAGGCGGCACAAGAGCACGCCGCCCAGTTCACCTGGGCGGCGTCGGGAGAACGGTTCAGCAACCTCGTCGCGGCGGTCACGGCAGTCGCCGTGCCGCCGGCGATCGAGTCCTACCTGTTGCCGTAGACCTCGGGCTGCTCGGCAGTCTGAGTGTTGGCGGCGTTCTGCAGCGATACCGTCAGCAACGGAGCCACCGCCGCGACGCCCAGCACGGCGAGCACCGCACCGACGACTCCGGCCAGCAGCAAGGTGAGCGGCTTGGGCATTGCAGCCTCCTTCTAGTGACGCACGTCGCGGCACGCTACCACGCGGTAGGACGTCGCAACAGGGCTCCGATCGCGGCGCCTAGCACAACGAGCGCGAGCACTGCGCCGAGGAGGGCGATCCATCGCCCGCGCGTGGGTGGCCGGGCGTCGGGCGTCACGGCCGGGTTCCGGTAGAGGGTCAGGTCCGGGCCACTGTGGACCGGCTGCAGGCCCGTCCACCACCCCGCGGGCGGTGCGCCACGGGAACCGTGCTGCACCACCACCCACCGCACCCCACTTGTCGCCGCCGAAGCGCCATTGGCCGGCAATGCCCTGATTCGCCGGACCCGTTCGTTCTCGCCGGTGATCACGAGATCCCCGACGATGAGCGTGTCATCCGTGATCACCTCGGCCGGGAGATACCGCGGCAGCGGGTCGATCACCACCGTGCCGGGGTTCCAGCCGTACGAGCGGTACATCGTCAACGGCAGCGACAGCACCGGCCCCGGATCGGCCGCGACCAGCCGCTCAACCGTTCGCCAATCGTCCGGATACCGCACCGGGCGCAGCCGCCCGCCCGCACCCAACGCCAGGTCCGGGAGGACCACGACCGGCAGAAGAACCAGACCGACCAGCACCATCCGGTCCCGTGGCCGGGGCAGGCGTGCGGCGAGCCGTTCCGCACCGAGCGCCGCGCAGAGCACCAGGCAGAGCGCGTACGGAATGAGCAGTTTCTGCCCGTCCCGCAGCAGACCCGCGCCGGGCACCTCCGCCACCAGCCAGCGCAGCGCGTCGGCGACGCCGGGCAGCACCCCGGCGGACGCGAGGACGAACGCCCCGACGGCGAGCACGCCCAGCCGCGTCGCCACCCCGTCCGGCCAGCGGCGCCGCAGCACCGGGAAGCCGGCGGCGGCAAGCGCCAGCAGGCCGACGGTGACAAGCGGCACGAGCAGCGAGGCGCGACTCGCCGGCGTCGTCTGCGCGTTCCAGATGCCGCCCGTGCCGGCCAACGCCCCCAGCGGACCAGCCCAGTTCTCGCCGCGCGCCGCGAAGGCGGCCACGCCGAGCGGATCCGAACGGCCACCGGCCACGGTGACCGCCGCCGCGGCGAGCCAGGGCGCGTTGAGCGCGGCGACCGCACCCAGCGCGGCGAGCGTCATGCGCGGCCCCGGCACGCGCCGGCCCGGCACGAGCACCACCGTGGTCAACAGGGCCAGCACACCCCCGGTGGGCGTGATCGCCGCCGCCGCGGCGGCGACCACCAGGCGGGGCAGCGCGCCCCGCCGGCCGGTGCGGACGCCGATCGCGGCCGCGACCAGCCAGGGCAACGCGGCGTACGCCAGCAGCAGCCCCCACTGGCCCAGCAGCAACCGTTCCGCCAGGTACGGAGTCCAGGCGTACCCGACGGCAGCGATCACCCGGGTCAACCGCCGCTGCGCGGGCACCAGCCGTGCCGCACCGACGGCGGCGAGCCAGATGGCCGCGCCCAGCGCCACCCGCTGCAACAGCCAACCCGGCGCGACCTGACTGAGCAGCGACACCACCGCGTCCTGCGGCACCGCTCTCGGCAACGCGTCACCCGGGGCGATCAGATCCCAGCGCAGCGGCTGCCGGGGCACGAAGACCATGTCGTAGCGCAGGACGTATCCCGGCCGGACCAGCGGTGCGAGGACGAGCAGGGTCAGCGCGGCCGCGACGGCGTGCAGGCCGAGCCGGTCCCGCAGCTCCGTTCTCCCCCCCACGGACACCGACCCGTCAGCGCTTACGCAGAACGAGGACGAGATTCCAGGTGAGCACCTCACGGACGCCGGGAACCCGGACCAGCGGCTTGGCCCACCGGGGCAGGTAGCGCGGCATTACGTCGACGATCTCGGCCCCGGTCTGCCGGCGCGCCCAGCGTAGCGTGTCGGCGATCGAGACCGCGTACATGCTCTCGCCGAAGACGTTCTTCGGGCGCCGACCGTGCCGCCGCTCGTAGCGCAGAGCGGCCCGGCGCCCGCCGAAGTAGTGCCACGGCGACGTCTCGTGACCACCCCACGGCGAGAGCCAGTTGGTGAAGGAGAGGTAGATCGTGCCGCCCGGACGGGTCACCCGGACCATCTCGTCCGCCATCGTGAACGGCTGCGGCACGTGCTCGAGCACGTTGGACGAGAAGCAGACGTCGACCGAGCCGGTGCGGATCGGCAACTCCAGAGCGCTGCCGAGGACGCCGCCGGCCGGGATCCCGCCACCACGGGCGGACATCTCGCCCGCGTCGCAATCGACGAAGACGATCTGCGCGCCCGCGCCGCGCAGTGCCTCCGCGAAGTACCCCGCGCCCCCGCCGACGTCGACCACGAGGGCCCCATCAAGATCCGTGTACGTCCGCAACTGGCTGACGGTGTCGTCGGCGAGGAGCCCGTAGAAGAAGTCGGGATCGGTCTGTTCCTTGCGGAAGGCCCGGAACAGGCGCACCGAGCGGGCGACGTCGGCGCGGTGCGGAGTGGACGAGATCACGGCTTGCTCCTGTATTGACGACACGGCCTGGAGTGGGGGACTGCGCGGGAGCTCAGTCCCGCCGGAAGAGCACCGAGTTGACGTAGCGTGGCCGCGGCACCAGCACGCGCCGGGCGAAACTCTGGTGCACCCGCGCGATCGCCGAGCGCTGGTGGGCGACGAGGTCGAAGCCGGCGAGCGGCACCCAACGCTCCTCCGGCATCACGAACCCCTGGTAGCCCCACCCGCCGAGGAGTTCCACGATCGGCTCGATCGGTTGGATCCGCTCCTCGACCTCGACGAGCAGCAGCGGGGCGTCCCGGCGGATCGTCGCGGCCGCGCCGCGTAACGCCGGCAGCTCATGCCCCTCGACATCCATCTTGATGAACCGCACGTCCGTGAGGTCGAGCCCGTCGATCGTGATCCGGGGAACGGTGACCGACGGTCCGTCGCCGTACTCGAGCGACGAGGTGCCGACCGCGGGTCCGGCCGGGGGCAGGAAGAGCTCGGCGGTGCCCGGATGATCCGAGGCGACGGCGCGGACCACCCGCACGTCGGGAAAGGCCGTCTCGACGGCGGCGGCGAGCTGTGCGTTCGGCTCGAGCGCGACGACCTGGTCGGCGATGGCCCGCAGACGCGCCGTCCACGGCCCGTACCACGCGCCGACATCGATCGCGGTCCCGCCGCGTGGCGCGAAGTCCGCGAGCCGGGCGAGTTCGGGTTCGACGCGCGGGTAGACACGTCGGATGCCGGCGGCGACCAGTCGTTCGGGGAGCATCGACGCGATGCCGGAGCTGAGCTGCGTCAGCAGCCCGGTGCCACGTGCCACATTGACCTCCTCATTACGCTGTCCGATGCGACGGCACCGACGGTGGCGACACTTTACGCGCGGCCGCACCGATTGGAAGACCTCACTCGACGCAGGGCGGCATGACAGAGACGATGACGAAGGACTCCGGCACCGGCCGGCTGGGCGCGGCGAGTGCCGCGGTCGCGGTCGCCGGCGCGGTGGGGAACGGTCTCGCCTACCTCGTCCCGGTGCTGGGCGCGCGCCACCTGACGCCCGGTGACCTGAGCGCCCTCGCCACCGCGCTCGCGCTCTCCGCCATCGCCACGGTGCCCGGCCTGGGGTTGCAGATCGCGGTGGCCGTGCAGCGGGCCAAGCACGGCCCGGTCGCCGCCCGGCGGCTGACGCTGGTGACGGCGTTGGTCTGCGGCGGCGCGCTCCTCGCGGCGACCCCACTGCTCACCGCCGCCCTGCACCTGTCGACCGAGATGCCGGTCCTGCTGGCGGCCATGGCGGTCGCGCTGGTCATCGGCTGCGGATGGCTCGGCGAACTGCAGGGCGACCAACGCTTCCTGCGACTCGCCGTCGGCATGACGATCCTCGCCGTCGGCCGCAACGTCGGAATCATCGCCGGGCTCGCGTTCGGTTCCGGGCTCACCGGATCGCTCGTGGTCGGGGTCGTCGTGGCCTATCTCGCGCTGCCGGTCATGGCCCGGCTCGCCGCATCGTCCGCGCCCGCCGGATCGCCCGCGGTCCCCGGCGGGCTCAACGCGCGCCACGTGATGACCGCCAGCAGCGCCACCCTGGCGATGCTCGTCGTGTCGTACGCGGATCTGATCCTCGCCCGGCACCTGCTCTCCCCTGCCGAGTCCGGTGCGTACGCGATCGGCGCGGTGCTCACCAAGGGCGCGCTCTGGGCGCCACAGGTGGTGACCGTGATCGCGCTGCCCCGGCTGGCGCGCGGCGACCGGCGCACCCGGGCCGTCACTGTCGGCCTGGTCGCGGCGTCCGGCGCGGTGCTGGTTCTGGCGTCCGCGGTCGCCGGCGACCTGGCCTTCGGCCTCGCCGGCGGACGGGACTACGTCGCATTCGGCCGGTACGCCTGGCTGTTCGCCTCGTCGGGCGCCCTCTACGCGCTGGTGTTCGCGCTGGTCAACGCCCAGGTGGCGGCCGGCGCGCGATGGCCGTCCGCGCCGCTGTGGGTGGCCACCGTCGGGTTCGTGGTGGCGGTGCTGTTCATCGCGCCGCACACGCTCCAGGGCATCGTGCTGACCGCGCTGATCACCGCCCTCCTCACCACGATCGCCACCGCCGTCGCCACGCTGACCGCGCGGCCCGCCGCCGACCGGGTCGGGGTCCTGACGTCCTGACCCGCGGGAGGCGGTCCGGCTAGGCCGGTACGGTGTCCGGCGCGCCGCTCTTCAGCAGGGCGGTGAGCTGGGCCGCCGGCATCGGCCGGGCGAAGTGGTAGCCCTGCGCGAAGCGGTAGCCCAACTCGTGCAGGTGGGTGGCCTGGATCGCGGTCTCGACCCCTTCGGCGACGGCCTGGAGACGGAGCCCGCCGGCGATCTGGATCAACGCCGTCGCGATGACGGCCTGATCGCTCTGCGTCGTGACCTCGTCGACGAAGCTCTTGTCCACCTTGAGGATGTCGACGGGACAGGTGCGCAGCAGTCCGAGCGACGAGTGGCCGGTGCCGAAGTCGTCCAGCGCCAGTGTGACGCCGAGTTCACGCAGAGCACGTACGGAGTCCAGCGCCTCACCGCCGTCGAACACGGCGGTCTCGGTGATCTCCACAGCGAGGCGGCCGACGTCGAGTCCGGTCTCCGTCAGGATCGCCGCGACGGTGGCGGCGAAGTCGGGCTCGCGCAACTGCCGGGCGGACACATTCACGGAGAGCTTCCGGATCGCGTCGCCGCCGTCCATGTGCTGCCACTCGGCAGCCTGCCGGCACGCTTCCCGCAGGATCCACTCGCCCAGCGGGACGATGAGGCCGTTGCGTTCGGCCACCGGGATGAAGACGTCGGGCGGCATGAAGCCGCGCTCCGGATGCTGCCACCGGATCAGGGCCTCGGCGGCGACCATCCGGCCGAGCGGCAGCTCGACGATCGGCTGGTAGACGAGGTGCAGCTCGCCCTGGTCCATCGCCCGGCGCAGCTGCGCCCCCATCCATGCGTATTCCCGGGCGTCCTGGTCGAGGGAGGGCTCGTACCGGGCCAGCCGGTGCTTGCCGCGGTCCTTGGCCGCGTACATCGCCACGTCGGCGCGGCGCAGCAGCTCTCGTGGCTCGCGCGTGCCGGCGGCGTCGGTCAGCCCGACGCTCGCCCGCACCAGCAGCTCATGGGCGCCGGCGTGCAGCGGACGTTGCAGGGCCTCGGCGACGAGCCGCACGGCCGTGTCGGCCTGAGCGGCGGACGCCGGCGCCAGCAACAGGGCGAACTCGTCACCGCCGAGCCGGCCGACCAGGGTCGGCGGCCTGGTCACCCCGGTGAGCTGCTGCGCCACGGCGAGCAGCAGGTCGTCGCCGACATGGTGGCCGAGCCGGTCGTTGACCGTCTTGAAGTCGTCGAGGTCGATCAACGCCAGATGCACCGTCTCGGGCGGGAACCGCTCCAGCGCCTCCTCGACGCGCTGGTGCAGCAGGCGGCGGTTGGGGAGCTGGGTGAGTTCGTCGCGGGTGGCCTGGTGGGCGAGCTGGTCGCGCGCATCACGCAACTCCTGCAGGCTGCCGTCCACCCGGGCGAGCAACCGGCTGTTGTCGGCGAACGCGGCGATCTGCCGGATGACCACGATGGTGGTGAGGGTGACGGCACCGGCCACGAGGTAGCGGCGGTCGGAGTCATCGTGGTCGAACAGGAGCAGCGCGTTCGTCGCGGCCACCGCCGCGTAGGGCAGGATGCTCCAGCCGTGGCGCGGGGCCGGCGGCGGAAGGGCCACGCCGGCCGCGCGGCGCTGCCGGTCCGCCGCGAACGCGAGCACGAAACAGGCGACGGGAGCCGCGAGATGGGCGGCGGAGACGTACGGGTATCCGGCGAACATCGGCGCGAGCGCGCCGGCGACGGCGCTGGCGGCGGTCGCGATGGCCAGGAGCCGCAGGGTGCCCCGGTCGAGAGGGCCGAACCCGACCGAGGAGACCTTGACGAAGGCGACGATCGCGACGAACGCGAGGACGAGGACGGCGAGCAGCGGCCAGACGGAACCGGTGGTGAGCTTCCACTGCTCGTGATGGCGGAAGGAGAAGTGCCAGGCGAAGACCGCGGCCGTGACCATGACGGCGCCACTGTCGAGGATGAACTGCAGCCACAGGGCGCGCGAGCGCCCATCGGTGGGCAGCCGCAGCAGCCCCCACTGGACCGCCAGGATCGTGCCGACGTAGAGCCCGATCGTGAGCGGGCTCATCCGCTGGGTGGGTGCGTCGGGACCGCCCAGCGAATCGATCATGCCGCTGACGGTGGCCGCGGTCAGTAAAGCGGTGCCGAGTGACACCCAGCGCCAGAAGCGGCGGGCCGGCGCGGCGAGATCCGGCGTGGCGGCCGTACGCCAGCAGTTCCAGGTGGCCATGACGGAGAGCGCCTGCACCCCGAGCCAGCCGACCACGGGCGCTCGCCACCAGCCCACCAGCGCACCGGTCAACCACAGCGCGCTCCCGCCGGTCAACACGATACTCACTGAGAGCATCGGCGTCAGCCGGAAAGGGCGCACCGTCCCCTCAGCAGCACTCGGCAACCCGACCTCCTACGCAAGACCTTCCGACAGCAGCACATCGGCAGGCGAGACGCCTACCTGAGCACCTCCGTGCGCCCAACGGTGCCCGGCTGCGAAAATCGGGTCCGGCCGGCCGTTCCGGTGGCTATTCTCGCGGGATGCGGGTGCTGGTCACCGGTGCGGCAGGTTTCATCGGCGGGCGTGTGGCTCGGGCGCTGAGCGCCGGGGGCCACGAGGTCGTCGGCTTGGACGCCCTGCTGCCCGAGGCCCACGGCGACGGCCGACCCGACGCTCCCGGGGTGATCATAGGGGATGTTCGCGACACAGAGTTGGTAGACCGGTTACTGAGTGACGTGGATATCGTCTGCCACCAGGCGGCGATGGTCGGGCACGGGCTCAACCCCAACGACGCCCCGACGTACGCCAGCCACAACGACTACGGCACCGCGGTGCTGCTGGCCGCGATGTACCGCGCCGGAGTTCGCCGACTGGTCCTCGCCAGCTCGATGGTGGTCTACGGCGAGGGCAGCTACGCCTGCGAGCTGCACGACGAGGTCCGGGTGGACCGGCGGCGCCCGCAGGACCTGCTGGCCGGCCGGTACGAGCACCTGTGCCCCGAGTGCGCGGCGCCGTTGCGGCCCGAGTTGGTGACCGAGAGCGCGCCGCTCGCGCCGCGGAGCACGTACGCGGCGACGAAGGTGGCCCAGGAGCACCTGGCCGCGGCGTGGACGGCGCAGACCGGCGGGCGGGTGTGGGCGTTGCGCTACCACAACGTCTACGGTCCCGGGATGCCACGCGACACCCCGTACGCCGGGGTCGCCTCGCTCTTCCGGTCGGCGCTCGCCCGGGGTGAGGCGCCCCGCGTGCTGGAGGACGGGCTGCAGCGGCGGGACTTCGTTCATGTGGACGATGTGGCGGTCGCCAATCGGCTCGCGGTGGAGACGGAGCTGCCGGACGGGCACTTCGAGCCGGTCAATGTCTGTTCGGGACAGCCGCACACGATCGGCGATCTGGCGCAGGCGCTGGCGACGGCGACGAACGGGCCGGCACCGGTGGTGATCGGCGGCTGCCGGCCCGCCGACGTACGGCATGTGGTGGCCGACCCGGCGAAGGCGGCGGCGGTGCTGGGCTTCCGGGCGGAGCGGGACTTCGCCACGGGGATGACGGCGTTCGCGGCTGAGCCGATGCGTCAGTCGGCGGGCCGTCCCTGACCTCACCAGACGGTGAGGAGCAGATGGTTGACGGTCAGCGCGGTGACGGCCTGTGCGATGAGCCACCGGCGTCGGTGCCCGCCGGGGAGCAGCGCGGCGCCGGCGAGCAGCCAGACGGAGAACGGGAGCCAGATCCGTTCGACCTCGGCCTTGCTCAGGCCGGAGAGGTCGGCCGCGGTGATAGCGATCCCGGCCGCCAGGGGGAGCGCCACCGGTGCGGCCCGCGCGCGGGCCACCACCCGCTGGAGGCGGGGCGACGCGACCGGATCCTGCCGCGGGGGCCGTGCCGGTCGGACCGCGAGCAGGACGCGGCGCAGCACGGGCGCCGCCGCGGGTCCGGCGGCGAGCACGAGGCAGGCCAGGTTGGCCCAGACCCAGTAGGCGTAGGGGCGCTCGTGGGCGATGCCCTGGTAGTAGCGGTCGACCACGAGGTGGTAGCCGTCGTACCACCAGAAACCGGCGACGGCGAAGACGGCGACCACGGTCAGCGTCCCGGCGGCGCCGATCAGCAGCGGTCGGATCCGGCCGAGCACGAGCGCGGTGGCGAGCGCCAGCGGTGCCGTCAACGTCATGCCGTACGAAAGGAACAGCCCGAAGCCGAGCAGCGCGCCGCCCGCCAGGGCCGCGATGGTGCCGGCGCCGCCGCCGCGCGCGGCGCCGAGGGCGAGCAGCGCGATGCCGGTGGCGGTCACCCCGGCGAAGATCGCGTCGGCGGAGACCCCCAGCCACACGGCGCCGGGAAAGAGCACGAGAAACGGCGCCGCTGCCCGGGCGGCGGCCTCGTCACCGAGCGCGCGCAGCGTGACGGGTACGGCGACGGCGGTGAGCGCGCCGGCCGCGACGCAGACGACGGCCGCCCAGTCCGCGCCGCCGAGGCCGATCCGGTGGAGCCAGACGAAGACCAGCAGCGCGCCGGGCGGGTGCCCGGCGACGTGGGTGTTCCAGGAGTCGGGCTGGAAGTCGATGATCCTGGCGGCGAAGCCGCGCACCGTCGCCGGGATGTCGGTCACGCCGGCCACCTCGGGCAGGTACTCCTGCTCCTGGTCGAGCTTGGTGGCCAGGCCGTCGTGCCAACCGTCGATCAGGGCCAGCGAGACGATCCACCCGACGGCGCCGGCGTACGTCCCGGCGAGCAGCCGCCGCCAGGGCAGTCGCGCGGCGAGTGGCGGCCCGTATTGGACGACGGCCGCGGCGACGAGCAGGGCGAGCGGGGTGCCGGGCCCGACGCGGACGCCCCAGCGGGCGAAGATCGGAGCGGTGCCGGCGTAGAGCGGGACGCCGGCGCGGTTGAGCCACCAGCCGACGACGAAGGCGACCGCCACCAGGGCGAGCGCGGCGCCGGCCACCGCGACGTCCGCGTCCAGGTGCCGCCCGGCGCGGACGGTGGGCCCCGCCTCCTGCACGCGGCCACGCTATCGACGCGACCGCGGCACCCGCAGCGAAATGCCCGGTACGTTTAGTTTGCGCGGTAGCGGAAACGCCGCGGCATGAGCGAGCCCAGCCCGGTCGACGTCGTGCTGCCCTGTCTCGACGAGGCCCCGGCGCTGCCCCGCGTACTGAAACGGCTGCCCGCCACCTACCGCGCCATCGTCGTGGACAACGGTTCCCGGGACGGATCGCCGGAGATCGCCGCCGAACATGGCGCGCAGGTCGTCACGGAACCCCGGCGCGGATACGGCGCGGCCGTGGACGCCGGACTGCGCGCCGCCACCGCGGAGATCGTCTGTGTGATCGATGCCGACGGCTCGCTCGATCCGTCGGACCTGACCGAACTGGTCGCGGTGGTCTCCACCGGCACCGCGGAGTTGGCCGTCGGGCGGCGCGTCCCCGTGGCACCCGGAATCTGGCCCTGGCACGCCCGCGCCGGCAATGCCGCGCTCGCCGCCCTGCTGCGGCGACGTGGCGCCCCGGTGCACGACATCGCGCCGATCCGGGCGGTACGCCGTCGCGATCTGCTCGACCTGGGCGTACGGGACCGCGCCTTCGGCTATCCGTTGGAACTCCTGGTCCGGGCGGCGGCGGCCGGCTGGCGGATCGCCGAGCAGCCGGTGCCGTACCGGCCACGGACCGCCGGTACCCGCTCGAAGGTCTCCGGTTCGGTCCGCGGCACGCTGCGCGCGACCCGCGACATGGCCCGGGTCCTCACGTGAGCTTCGTTCTGCTGGTGGTGGCGAAGGCTCCGGCGCCCGGCCTGGCCAAGACGCGGCTCTGTCCACCGGCGACCGCGGCGCAGGCGGCGGAGATCGCCGCCGCCGCCCTGCTCGACACGCTCGACGCGGTGACCGCGGCCGGCGCCGCCACCCCGGTCCTGGCCCTCGCCGGTGACCTGCGCGGCGCGGCCCGGGCCACCGAGATCGAACGGTCGCTGCGCGGCTGGACCGTCATGGCCCAGCGCGGAGCGACGTTCGCCGACCGGCTCGCCGCCGCGCACGCCGAGGTCGCCGCCCGTTTTCCGGCACGGCCCGTGCTGCAGATCGGCATGGACACCCCGCAGGTGCCCGCCGCCCTGCTCGCGGCGGCGGGACAGCGGCTCGTCGCCGGGGCCGACGCGCTGCTGGGGGCGGCGACCGATGGCGGGTGGTGGGCGCTGGGGCTGCGCCGGCCTACCGACGCGGAGGCGCTGCGTCCCGTGCCCACCTCCCGGCCGGACACCGGAGCGAGGACCGCGCGGGCGCTGCGCGACCGGGGACTGCGGGTGGAGCCGCTGCCCCCGCTCTCCGATGTGGATCACATGGTCGACGCCGTCGCGGTCGCCTCCGTCGTCCCGGACGGCCGGTTCGCCACCGCCGTACGCGAGGTCTGCGAGCCGGCGCCGCGGTCGCGAATCGGCGCGCGGTGACCGCGGCCACCTCGGCGCCCCCGTTCGACGGCTACGCCGCGGCGATCGCCGGACTACCCTGTCGGCGGCTGGACGACGACGGCCACCACGTCCACCTGCCGGTACGTCGATGGCACGCGCCGGCCGAGCCGGTGATGCGGCGCCTGCTCGACCGGTGCCACGGCACCACCCTCGACATCGGTTGCGGGCCGGGGCGGCTCAGCGCGGAACTCACCGCGCGCGGTGTGCCGACGCTCGGCATCGACACCTCCCCCGAGGCGGTGCGGATGACCCGCCGACGGGGCGCCCTCGCGCTCACCCGCAGCATCTTCGAGCGACTGCCCGGCGAGGGGCGGTGGCGGCACGTGCTGCTCGCCGACGGCAACATCGGGATCAACGGTGATCCGGTGACCCTGCTGCGGCGGTGCGCGGGACTGCTCGCACCGGACGGCACGATCCTGGCCGAGGTCGACGAACCGGGGACCGGCCTGTGGCGCGGATGGTCCCGGTTGCAGCACCCCGACGGGGAGAGCCCGCCGTTCGCCTGGGCGCGGGTGGGGCTCGACGTCCTGCCCGCGCTGACCGCCCGGACCCCGTTGACCGTGCGGAGCACGATCGGTTGTCGCGGGCGGTGGTTCACCGAGTTGGGGCGGCGGTGAAACTCCGGGCGCCGCGCCAGCAGGATTTCACCGCTGACCTCCACGACGTACGGGTCGCGGCCCGGCTCGGGCTGTTGCTCGGCATCGCCTTCGGGCTCTGCTTCGTCACCGGCCTGATCTCCCATATCGGGCAGCACGGCTCATGGTGGCCGACCCGGCCGGTCAACTTCTACCGCATCACGCAGGGCGTGCACGTGCTCGCCGGCATCGCGGCGGTCCCCCTGCTCCTGGCGAAGCTCTGGACCGTCTACCCGATCCTTTTCGCCCGCCCCGTCTTCGGCTCGGTCGCGCGGGCGCTCGAACGCGCGTCGATCCTCATCCTGATCGCCGCCGCCTTCTTCCAACTGGCCACCGGCCTGTTCAACAGCGCGCAGTCGTACCCCTGGACGTTCACGTTCGTGCCGACGCACTACGCGGGAGCCTGGCTCGCCGCGGGCGCGATCATCCTGCACATCGCGGCCAAGCTGCCGAAGATCCGGGAAGGGCTGGGAAGCCCGGTGGGGGCGCCGGAGCCGGGGAGCCGCAGCCTGAGCCGGCGCAGCTTCCTCGCCACGACGGGCTTCGCGGTCGGGGCGGCCTTCGTGGCCACCGCGGGCGCGACGGTCCCCTGGCTCTACCGCGTCTCCCCGCTCAGCTGGCGCTCGGCCAACGGGGGCGAGCAGGGGCTCCCGATCAACCGCACCGCCCAGTCGGCGCAGGTCACCCGGGCGGGCGACGACTGGCGGCTCGCCATCCACTGGCCCGGCAGCAGCAAACAGCTGTCGCGCGCCGAGCTCGCGGCCCTGCCGCAGCGGACGCACGTGCTCCCGATCGCCTGCGTGGAGGGCTGGAGCCAGACGGCGACCTGGAGCGGAGTCCCCGTCTCCGAACTGCTCCGCGCCGTCGGCGCACCCACCGGCGAGGTCCGGGTAACGTCCATGGAGAAAGCGGGTCAGTACCGGACCAGCGTGCTGCACCCCGATCATGTCCGGGACCCGCTCACGCTGCTCGCGCTGCAGATCAACGGCGCGGACCTCTCGCTCAACCACGGCTACCCGTGCCGCATCATCGCCGCGACGAGGCCCGGCGTGACGCAGACGAAGTGGGTCGGCGAGCTGCGGGTGCGGCCGTGACGAAGACCCGCGTCCTGCTCGGCGCGGTCGGCACGGCCGTCATGGCGTACGGCGGCTGGTTGCTGCTCACACAGGCCACCTGGTCGCCGCGGTATCTGCTCTCGCTCGGCGCGTGGCTCGCGATCGGGCCGCCGGCGCACGACTTCCTGCTCGCCCCCACCCTGGCCTTCGCCGGTGTGGTGCTCACCCGGCTGATCCCCCGGCCGTGGCGGACCGCGATCATCGCCGGCCTGGTCGCGACGGGAGTGGTGCTCCTCGTCGCGGTGCCCGTGTTGACCCGGCCGATGGCGGGCCCGGCCAACCCCGGTCTGGACGACCGCAACTACCTGCCCGGTCTGCTGCTCTTCATCGCCGCGATGTGGGCGCTGCTCCTCGCCGCGACCGCGGTCTACGCGTGGCGCGGGCGGCCCGCCGGTCGCGCCGCGCCGTCGCCCCGCCGCTCCTCGGGACCGACGCGCTAACCCTGCCGCGCGCCCCGCACGGTGCTCATCACGGCCCGCCACAGCATCCGTACGTCCATCCCGAGGCTCATCCGTCGGATGTAGACGCGGTCCTTGCGGAGCCGGTCGGCGGGTGCGATGTGGTACTTCTCGATCTGGGCGATGCAGGCGATGCCCGGCTTGACGGTGTGCCGGTTGGCGAAGCCGGGGATCTCCTCCAGATAACGCTGCACCAGGACGGTGCGCAGCGGTCGTGGCCCGACGATGCTCATCGAACCCGTCAGGACGTTGACCAACTCGGGCAACTCATCCACGTGCCAGCGCCGCAGCCAGCGGCCGCACCGCAGGGTGCGCGGATCGCTGCTGGGCGAGGCGACGGGTCCGGTGAACCGCTCGGCGTCGTACCGCATGCTCCGGAACTTCACCTGACGGAAGGTCACGCCACCCTTGCCAACCGAGTTCTTGATGAACAGGATCGGCCCCGGCTCCTCGATCCAGATGAAGACGGGGATGACGATCCACAGTGGCAGCGTGGCGACCAGCCCGAGCAGTGCCAGGGTGATGTCGAACGGCCGCTTCAGCATCGGCTCGGCGGGATAGTCGAGGCCGACGTGATAGGCGAGCACCTTCTGCCGTACGCCGGGTGACGGCGGCGCGTTGTCCTCCACGAAACCGATCGCGGAGGTCGTGCTCACCACGCCGCCCACGAAGGCGCCGGCCACGGTCAGCAACGACGCGCGGGGCGGGATCCCCGTCTGGACGTACGACCAGCACCACGCCGGCGCGGTGAGCCCGACACTGGCCAGGACGGATCTCCGGTACGTCGACGCCGATGCACGCCGGCGGAACCGCCGCTTGTAGGCGTGGGCCGCGAAAACGGTCAGCAGAAGCGAGGCCAAGAACAGCCACCCGCCCATGACGCCCCCATTGTCCTGTGCTCGGGCTATCTGTACGCCTTGTGCTCTTCCACCCAGAGACTGAACATCAGCAGGATCCAGAGCTCCCGACTGTGTTCCGCGCGGTGCTCCATGTGCCGGGTGACCAACTGGTTTACCTCGTCGAACCGCAGATATCCCTGGCGTCGCAGCACGTCTCTGCTCAGGTACTCCTCGACGAGCGGCCGGAAGACTCCGGTGAGCCAGCGCGGAAGGGGGGCGTTGAAGCCCTTCTTCCGCATCGCGGCGATCTTCGGGGGCAGCGCGTCCGCCATGGCGTCGCGGAGCAGACGCTTGGGCTGGTATCCCGGCATCTTGAGCTGACCGGAGAGGGAGAAGGCGAACTGGGTGATCTCGGTGGCGAGCAGCGGAACGCGCACCTCCAGCGAATGCGCCATGCTCAGCCGGTCCATCTTCGCGAGCACGTCCTCGACGAGGTAGACGTTGGCGTCGGTGTACTGGAAGCGGGTCAACGGGTCGAACGCGGCGCCGTCGTGATAGTGCGGCTCGTGCGTCTCGTACGAGTCGACCACCTCGGCGAAGAGGTCGGGCTGCAGCAACCGCTCCTTCTGTGCCTCCCGCAACACCACCCGCCACAGGTAGTGGCTCCGTGCCGGATCCTCGAGCGCGTTCTCCACGAACCGGCGGGCCCGGAAATCCAGGCTCGCCCGCGCGTGGGAGGCCGGCATGAAGCGCAGCAGCCCGGGAGCGAGCCGGGCGGTCAACGCGCGGGGCAGGAAGCGGTAGTAGTGGGCGAGCTTGTCCGCCTTGTAGGAGTGGTATCCGGCGAAGAGTTCGTCGCCACCGTCCCCGCTCAACGCCACCGTCACGTGTTGGCGGGCCATCTGGCACAGGTAGTAGGTGGGGACCATCGACGGGTCGGCGAACGGCTCGTCGAAGATCGGGGCGATGCGGTTGACGACGTCCTCGGCGCTGGGCTCGACCGTCAGCTCGGTGTGGCTGGTGCCGAGATGTTGCGCGACCAGGGCGGCCTCCCGCCGCTCGTCGTACGAACGGTCGGGGAAGCCGACGGTGAACGTGCGCAGCATCCCGTCCGGCCGGACCTTGCGGGCCGCCGCGACCACGGAGGTCGAGTCGATGCCGCCGCTCATGAAGAAGCCGAGCGGGACGTCGGCCATCAGATGCCGCTCCACGCTGCTGGTGACCAGCTCCCGCAGCGTATGGCGCGCCGCGTCGGGCGACAGGTCGCGGCGCTGCGGTGTCCGGGCCAGATCCCAGTAACGGCGGGTGGACCAGCGGTTCTGCTCCCACACGATGGTCGTGCCGGGAGCGAGTTTGCGGATCTCCCGATAGATGCTCCGGGGGCCTGGAATGTACATCAGGGACAGATAGCCGGTCAGCGCCTGCGGATCGAGGGTGGCCGGCACGCCTGCGGCCAGGATGGCCCGTATCTCCGATGCGAAGACCAGACCGCTCGGCAACGACGCGTAGTAGAAGGGTTTGACCCCGATGCGGTCGCGGGACAGGACGAGCCGCTGTGCGGATTCGTCCCAGAGCGCGATCGCGAACATTCCTTCGAGCCGTGCCGGGAAATCGGGTCCGTACTCCTCGTAAAGATGCGGGATGACTTCCGAGTCCGCCGCCGACTCGAACCGGTGGCCGCGCCGCATGAGCTCCCGGCGGAGCGCTACGTGATTGTAGATTTCGCCATTGAAAACGGCGTGGATGTTCTTTTCCTCGTTGCGCACCGGCTGCCGGCCCGCCCTGACGTCCACCACGGCCAGACGCCGTATCGCCAGGCCGACATTGCCGGTGACATACATTCCCTCGTCGTCCGGGCCGCGGTGGGAAAGACTGCGGCACATCGCGAGCAATCGGTCCGGGTCAACGAGGCCGTTATTCAGGTCATAGACCATTCCAGCGATACCGCACATGCCCCCTCGCTAACTGTCCCGTCGCCCCGTGCGCTGTGCGGCGAATGTGCCTTGCGGGTTGCGTTCAGCCTGACACGGGCGGGGGGTCGCTGACCGGCACTCGGCGCGAATCAACCCTCTGGTCGAAGGGGGTGTCCTGCCTACGGCGCGCGATAGGAACGCGCGGGACCGGAGGGGACGAGCGACGCCAGCGACCCGCCGCCACCCAGACGCGATCGGGACGGACGAGACCGGACAGCCGGGCCGGCGACGACTCCACAAAGGATGGCCCGGTCAGAGCGGTAGGACATCCGGACGCCCGTGCCGCGGCCGCGGCGGAACCGGCCGCCAGAGCCGCGTTCGCTGCGCTCCGAGCCGGACGAGGTATCCGAGGTTGAGCAGTAGGTAGCGCCGCCACAAACGTCGCGGCTCCATCGCCAGCCGCCACGACCAGGCCAGCCCCGACCGCTGCATCCAGCGCGGCGCGGACCGCAGCAGACCGGCGTGATAGTCGAACGCGGCACCGACCGCCATCAACGGCAGGTCGAGCAGCGGACGCATTCCGGCGACGAACATTTCCTGGCGGGGACAACCCAACCCGACGAGCACCAAACGCGCGCCGGAAGCACGGATCCGCTCGGCCACCCCGATTTCCTCACCGGGCTCGGCGGGCCGGAATTCGGACGGCTCCGCGCCGACGATCCGCAGCCGGGGAAACGTCCGGATCAGCGATACGGAGAGCCGCTCCAGCGTTTCGGGTGTCGAGCCGTACAGGTAGATCGGGAGGTCTTCGGCCGCCATCCGGCGTAATACCCGCAGCACGAGTTCCGGGCCGCTCACCCAATCGCGCAACCCGGCGCCGTGCAGCAGATTGAGCGCCCACCGCACCGGCTGACCGTCCGGGGTCACCACGTCGAGGCCATTCAACCGGGCGTTGTACGTAGCGTCGTGCACGCCATTCATCACGCCGTGCACCGCCAGCGCGGTCAGGGCGAGCGGGCGTCGCTCACGGGCCGCGTCGAGGACCTTCCGGGTGGCGGCCTCGTAGTCCACCGCGTCGACCAGCACGCCGAGCACGTTGCGCTTGCCGGCGTCAACCGGGACGGGTGGCGCGACGTCCGTGCCGCGTGCTTTACGCAGCTCGTCGTCCGCCATTCCGGTGCGCCCCATCGAGCTGACATTAGACCGCGCAACGGCGTGCGGTCCGGGCCCTGCGCGGACCCGGACCGATGCCAGCGGCGCGCCGCGCTAGACGCCCGCCTCGTCCTCGTCCTCCGAGTTGTTCGCCGCCACCGGCCGGGACGCCGGTCCGTACGGCGACACCTGCTCCGGCGGCACCGGCCGCGCCGTGCGGCTCTGCGCTCCGGGCGCCTGCCGGTCGCCCGGACGCGGCGTCTTGCTCTCCTGCACCAGCGGGGTGTTCCCGTTGCGGCGCATCTCGGGCTGTTGCACGTTTGTCATGGCCGCTTCCTCTCGCTCGCCGTCGGAATTCCTCTCGGACGCTTCCTCTCTGAGTACCCTCCGCCCGGTGCGCCATGCCGCCGGCGCCGCCCGCGAACGGGAGCGCGTGCGAAACGTGCATCGGGGGTAACCGGGGCGGATGAGCAAGGACCGCGACCTCGTCACCGCACTGCTCGACCGGCACGGACGCACGTACGCCGAGGAGGCCGGGATCCGGCTGGCCGACCGCCCCGAGCCGCTCTACCAGCTGCTGGTGCTCACCACCGTGCTGAGCACCCGTATCCGCGCGGGAATGGGGATCGCGGCGGCACGGGAGCTTTTCGCCACCGGCTACCGGACCCCCCAGGGCATGGCGAAGGCGAGCTGGCAGGAGCGGGTCGACGCGCTGGGGCGCGGCCACTACCGACGGTACGACGAACGCACCGCGACCATGCTCGGCAAGGGGGCGCAGCTCTGCCTCGACCGGTGGCAGGGGGACCTGCGGCGGCTGCACGTCGACGCCGACGGCGACGTCAGGACGTTGCGCGCTTCCCTCGACGAGTTCGCCGGAATCGGTGCGACCGGTGCGGACATCTTCCTCCGCGAGGTCCAGGTGGTGTGGGCCGACGTACGGCCGTACGTGGACCGGCGGGTGATCGCCGGGGCGCAACGGCTGCGGCTGCCCGAATCGGCGGAGAAGCTCGCGGCGCTGGTCGACGGCTCCGACTTCCCCCGTCTCGCCTCCGCCCTGGTGCGGGTGTCGCTGGACGGCAAGCTCGCGGACGAGATGACCGGGGCGGCCGTACCGCGGTGACCGGACGGGTCAGGCGCGGAGCCGTCGCCAGGTGGCCGCGGCGGCCACTCCGTACGCGAGGTGCGGCACGATGTCGGAGATCCAGTCCGTTCGGCTCCAACGCCGGGGGTCGCTGACACCGAGCGCCGCCATCGGGGCGTTGGACGCGACCATCGCGCCGACGCCGAGCAGCATCGCCGCGACCGGCAACGGCACCGGCCGTCCCTTGGTGAGCGCCCCGAACCCGACCGCGGTGCCGACGCCGGTGGCGTAGCCGAGCAGGGGTCCGATGCCGGAACGGCGGTTCTGCGCCTGGTCCTCCGGTCCGAGATCCAGTTCGGTCGTCTCCGCGAGCTTCTCCGCGCTCTTCTGCGGCGTCGGACTCGGCGGTCGGGCCCGCACGGCCATGTCCACGTACGTGACGGCGTCGATGGCGAGGGTGCCGACCGCCCCGGCGATCACCCCGTCCATGACGGGGCTCCGCGCCCCGGTCACCGGCGTTCACCGCGCTCGCGCTCGCCCTTGGGGCCCAGCCCGCGTTCGCCGCGTACCACCCCCTCGTGACCGCGCTCTTCCTGCAGGATCTCGTTCGCGACGTCGTTCGCGTCGTCGTCGACGGCCTGCCCCGCGTTTTCGAGTGAGCGGCGCAGCCGTGCACGCTTGATGTCGTACGCGTTGCTGCCCGGACGTGCTGGCATCTGATGGCCTCCCGTCGTGTGGATCTGTCCACCGGATACCCCGACACGTCCGGGCCATGCGCTGTCAGTCGCCGCGGACCGCCGCCGATGGAGTCGGCGGGTTCAACTCACCGGGACGCTCAGCTCAGTCGCGGTGCAGGGCCTCCCGCAGCATCATGGCGGCCTGAGCGGTCGCGGCACGGGCGGCGTTCGTGTTGGCCAGCGCGTCGAGCATGACGAAATCGTGGATGATCCCCTGGTACCGCACCTCGGTCACGGGCACGCCCGCCTGGCGGAGTTTGGCGGCGTACGCCTCGCCCTCGTCGCGCAGCACGTCGGCCTCGCCGGTGATGATCAGTGCGGGCGGGAGGCCCCGGAGTTGGTCGAGGGGGGCCTGCAGCGGGGACGCCATCGGGTCGGAGCGACGGGCGGCATCGGGCAGATACTGGTCCCAGAACCACATCATGAGTTCGCGACCGAGGTAGTAGCCCTGGGCGAACTGCCGGTACGAGCCGGTGTCGAAGTTGGCGTCGGTGACCGGGTAGAAGAGGACCTGCTGCACGAAGCGCGGACCGCCGCGCTGGTTCGACATCATCGCCAGCACGGTGGCCATGTTCCCGCCGACGGAGTCGCCGGCGATCGCGATCCGGGAACCGTCCAGCCCTTCTGTCACGGCCTGCTCGGCGACCCACTGCGCGACGGCGTAACACTCCTCCAACGCCATCGGGAAGCGCGCCTCCGGCGACCGGCTGTATTCCGGGAAGACCACCGCGGCGTCGGTCCGGACGGCGAGCTCGCGGATCAGCCGGTCGTGGGTCTGCGCGCCCCCGAAGACCCAGCCCGCGCCGTGCAAATAGAGGATCACCGGCATGGCCCGGTCCCTGCCGTCCCTCGGGCGTACGAGTTCCTCGGCCGCCTCCCGCAGCCGGTCCCCCAGGCGACCGTCGCCGGTCCGCACGGACATCGGCCGCACGATCCGGACCTGCACCTGACCCGACGGGCCGCCGGAAACGATGACGTCCCGCACATCGACGTCCGGCTTCACCACGTTGCCGGACTGCAACTGGTCGAGCTTCGCCCGCCCCTCGTACGGCGGCAGCTCGAACAGGAACGGCGGGTTGGCGGTCTGCGCTACGACCTCCTGCGCGGCCGGCTCCAGCACCACTGTCGTCACGGATTGCGCCATGGCGATTCCTCCTCCGCGAAGCGGACAGCCTGAGCGTCTCGGCGCAGACGGTGGCGCCCGGATGGGGAAAAAATAGCCCAATTTGGGTGGGGCCGGCTGCGACATCGGGCCACGTGACTGTCGGCTGACCGGTGGTCCCGCCGCGTCGTGGTCCCCCCGCCCCTGGCGGGCCTGTGCGAGACTCCGGCGCGGCACCAATCCTCGTGAATGAACGCCCAGACCCGGGAGCACATATGGATGTTCAGCAACTGCAGGCTCAGCGGCAGTTCTTCGTACGCCAGCGGATCCGACTGATGGTCAACCAGTACGAGGTCCGCGCGGTCGCGGCGGACGGCTCCGAAGGGGAACTGCTCGCCTTCGCCCAGCAGAAGCGGCTCGCCTTCAAGGAGCAGGTGACGCTCTACACCGACGACACCAAGCAGACCCCGGTCCTCGGCTTCAAGGCACGCCAGGCGCTGGACCTCGGCGCGACGTACGACGTGGTCGACGCGGCCGGCAACGCCGTCGGGCTGTTCCGCAAGAAGTTCGCGGCGTCGCTGCTGCGCTCCACCTGGATCGTCGAGCAGCCCGGCGTCGGCGAGGCGCTCGGCCAGGAGCGCAACGTGGTGGTCGCGATCCTGCGCCGCTTCGTCGACTCGCTCTCCTGGCTGCCGTACCACTTCGACTTCGTCATCGGCGACCAGCCGGCGTTCTCGGTCATCAAGAAGTGGGGGCTGCGCGACAAGTACGTCGTGGAGGTGCACAACGACCAGCTCGACCGGCGACTGGTGATCGCCATGGCGGTCGGCCTGGACGCCCTGCAGAGTCGCTGACGCTCATCGCTCGTACTGCTCTCGTGGCAGTTCGTCGGCGGAGACGGCCGGGGGCGAGGTACGGGTCTTGCACGCCAATACCCGGCCCCGATAGGCTCCGCCGCCGCTAGATCAGTCGAGAAAGGACCAGACGTGACCGTTTCTGCCCCCGTCAGCACCCAGAAGTCGTGGGTTGTAGCCCTGCTGCTGTGCTTCTTCCTCGGAGGGCTCGGGGTACACCGTTTCTACGTCGGTAAGATCGGCACCGGCATCCTGCAGCTCGTTACCCTGGGCGGTCTCGGAATCTGGGTTCTGATCGACTTCATCATGATTCTGGTGGGGAAGTTCTCCGACAAGCAGGGACAGCCGCTCGCGCGTTGAGCGACGAACAAATGACGAGCACGGCCCGTCGCGAAGGGGTCGGGGTTGCCACCCCGGCCCCTTTCCGCGCCTCCGGCGTGAGTGTCGACGAGGACGATCGGGCGTCGGCCGGGCCGGATCAGAGCTGGTGAATCGCTTCGCCGGCGATCTCGATCCGCACGGTCTTCCCCACGAGAACACCCCCCGTTTCGAGGGCGACGTTCCAGAGCAGGCCGTAGTCCTCACGGTTGATGTCCGCGGTCGCGCTGAACCCGAAGATGTCCTGGCCGTACGGGTCGCGCCGGGCGCCGCCGAACTCCACCTGGAGATCGACCGGTCGCGTGATCCCCTTGACCGCCAACTCCCCGGTGAGCCCGAACCGTCCCCTCGATCGGCTGGACTGCTGTGGGATGGGGGCGTCGGCCCTGCGACCGAGTCGATGGCCCCTCAAGCGGGCCCACTGGAAGATCGGGTCTTCGTTCCCCTGCCACTTGATCCCGGTGCTGCGGTACTCCAGCGTGGGGTACCTCTCCACGTCGAGGAAGTCGGGGCTTCTCAGGTGGGCGTCCCGGTCCGGGGTGCCGGTCTCGACGCTCGCCGCCTGGATGGTCGCGGTCACCGAGGACGCCAACGGGTCCTCACCCACGACGATCTGCGCGGTCCCCTCGGCGAACTCACCGCGTACGGGACTGACCATCATGTGCCGGGCCACGAAACCGATCCGCTTGTGCGCCTGATCGAGAACATAGGTGCCGGCAGCCGGGATGGTCATGCCATCCCAGGACCGTGTGGCAGAAGCGGTCATCGTCGCGCCTTCCCCCCGAATCGTTCTCGGGTGTTACCCCTGGTGCTGCGGTTCTCGGGAGTTCGCCCGAATGGTCCGACGTTTACCCGTGGTCGACCATAGGACGCGGCAGGGCGCCCTTGCCGGCGCCGATGAGCACCATCACAGGCCGCCCGACGTCGAGGTGGGGGGCTATTGCGCCTGGGGCCCGCCGCCACCTGCCGCCCCGGGCCCGGCCGGCCGCCCCTGTTCCTGAGCGCGGTTGCGCTCGGCCAGCGTCTGCGACTCGGCTTCAGCCCGCTCCAGCCACCGTTCCCAGCGAGATTGCATTGGCCGGATCAGGCCGCCACCCAGACCCACCACGAGGATTCCGCTGATGGTCCCGAGGACAGCGATCAGAACCGGCATGGTGACAGTGGTCGCGACGCCGATCTGGTTGAGCGCGGCGATGATGCCCAACGCGATGATGAACCAGGACGCGAGATTGGCGAGCAGCCGACCGTAGGACAATCCACCCAGAGCGCCGGAGATCAGGTCCCGCACCGCGCTCGCAATCGCTGTCGCGACGACCACGATGATGACGGCCACCGCGGCGCGCGGCAGCCAGGACACGACGCGTGTGATCAGGTCGCTGACCGGGTTTGGGCCCCAGATGCCGAACGCGAGTTGCAGTGTGAACAGCAAGATCGCGTAGTAGGCCAGCCTGGCGACGATGTCGGAAGCGTCGTAACGGCTACGTTCCAACGCCCGGCGTATTCCGCCACGCTCGACGGCTCGGTCGAACCCCACCCGTTCGAGAACTTTGTCGACGGCCTTGAGCGCGGCCTTGGCGATCAGCCACCCCACGATCAGGATTACGACGAAGGCGACCGCTCGCGGCAGGAAGTTCACGACGTCCCTAACCATGTCGTGAAAGGCGCCGCCGTCGTTGACTCGCCGCGGGACGGGAGTGTCAGCCATGAGCCCTCCTTCGGAAGAAACAATGTGGTTTCCCGGTGGGAGAGGGATACACCCGCGAGGTGGTGGCATTTCGGCGCGGCGACGGCCACTGCTGCGACCGGCACCCAGCGGAGGAACCGGGCATGCAAGATCGGACGTTCAGGCACCGGTGAACCTCGTGTTCGGGTGGGGCGGCGACATCGACGTCGAACGTTGATACGCCGAAGGCTGCTGCCGCCAGGGGTGGTCCTCGGCGCTACGCCGCGCGTTCTGGCTCTGCCACTCGCGCAGGGCGTTCCTGAGCCGACCTGCGTGCTCCTGTGACGTCGATAAGTCTCGATAAAGAGCGTTCATCTCTTCGGCCACGCGGTTGAGAAAGTGATCCACCTCCGCCGGGTCGAGCCCACGACGCCCGAACTTGGTGAGGCTGAACTGCTTGCGCCTGACCTCAGCGGGAAGGACGCGCATCGCCCTTCTCGCGCAGTAACCGCGGCCGCCAATCTGCCCGGCGATGCGGGTCGCGACAACCGGGGCGACCGGCCCGGGTTCGGCGACGGCTCTGACAAGGTCACGGATGAGCTGTCGGGCGTAGCGGAACATGGATGAGACCACCCTTCGCGTTCGGAATGAGGAGCGCCTGGTCGTCGCATGACGGTTGGAAGGTCGAGCTAGCTCAAGCACGGTGCCGACCGGTACGGACGGCAGTGGCGGCAGCCGCTTCATCACGTCAACGCCCTGCCCGGTTCGCGCTCGCCGAGCCGCACACGCTGCACGTCAACGTCCTGCCACAGACGCCGCACCACCGACGCGACGCGCGATAGGTGCACATGCCCACGCCGAAGCCGACCAGTAGAGCGGCCAGTGCGGCGACAGCACCCCACATTGATCTTCCTCCCTGCTCTGATCCGGCACCCCGTGCGATCGAGGTCCGCAACGACCCGTCGGCCGCCGAGCCATGCACAACCATCGCTACGACCATCGTGCCTATGCTCATGGGACAATGCAACCCTTGCATACGCACGACTATCACTTGGTCGCCCGGCGCTGGCTATGCAGGTGCAACGCGGGCAGACTCCTTACAGAACAGGAGCGAAGGGGATGGACTTGTCGGCTCGGCGTCAGCCACCAACCGTGCGACTGCGGAGGCTTGCAGGTGAGCTCCGCGGGTTGCGGTCAGCCGCTGGCCTCACGCGCGAGGAAGTCAGCGCCCAGACGGGCATCAACGTGGCGACGCTCTACCGGATCGAGACCGCGAAAGTTCGGCCGCAGAAGCGAACGCTCATCGCGCTGTTGGACAAGTACGGCGTGACCGACGAGGACCGGCGGTCCGAACTCGTCGCGTTGTCGCGGCAGGCTGCTCAACTCGGTTGGCTGCAGCCGTACGAGTCTGAGCTTCCTGAGCAGTACATGACGTACATCAGCTTCGAGGCTGAGGCGAGGAGCGTCCGTAACTACGAGGGCCTCTTCGTGCCAGGTCTTCTCCAGACGGAGGCGTACGCGCGAGCCGTCATCACGGGCGTCCTACCGCTCGCTGGTCAGCAGCAGATACAGGACCGCGTTGACGTCCGCGTTCAGCGGCAAGCCTCGCTGCGTCGAAAGACTCCACTCCGCCTCTGGGCCGTGCTTGACGAAGCCGCCCTGCATCGCACCGTTGGCGGCCCGGGGGTAATGAAGGAGCAGCTTGAGCAGCTGATCCGAGCCGCCGAAGAGCCTCACGTGACGCTCCAGGTGATCCCGTTCGAAGCCGGCGCCCACCCGGGCATGCCAGGGTCGTTCGTCGTCATGGACTTCCCCGACCCGGCCGATCCGGACCTTGTCTACACCGACTCGATGGCCGGCGACCTATTCCTGGAGCGCGACGCGGACGTGCGCCGGTACGCGATGATCTTTCAGCACCTCCAGGCGGCAGCCCGCAGCCCTGCCGACTCCCTCACAATGATCTCGGCGCGAGCCAGGGAACTCTAGGACAGGAAGACCGATGCCCCCCATGCCAGACATCAGCCAGGCGATTTGGATCAAGAGCAGCCGTTCGAGCGGCAACGGCCAGTGCGTCGAGGTCGCGGGCCTCGCCGAGGGCGTGGGCGTGCGCGACAGCAAGGACGCTGACGGCCCCGTCCTCGTCTTCAACGAGAGGATGTGGACCGCCTTCGTGACCAGTCTCGGGGATGGCGGGTTCAGCGCCTCGCAGTAGCGGGACTCCCTCGCCTACCGCATCACGATCGAGACCAGCGTGGATAGCTTTCGTTGCACTTCTTCGATGTCGAGGTAGTCCCCTGACCACGGGTCGTAGCGGCGCGACTGCTTTGCAGCAGCATGAGCCTTGCCAGAATGAGGTTCGAGGGTCGACGTTTGATCGGAAGCGCGCGGGGTAGCCCGTCCCGTGGAGCAGATCACCTCGGAACTTCTGATCACCCGCCTCGCCGACTGGGGTGTCGACACCGTGTTCGGGATCCCCGGTGACGGCATCAACGGAATCATGGAGGGGCTGCGCCGCCACTCCGACCGCGTCAGGTTCTTCCTCGTGCACCACGAGGAGGCGGCCGCCTTCATGGCCACCGGCTACGCCAAGGCCACCGGTCGGCTCGGGGTCTGCCTGGCGACCTCCGGGCCGGGCGGCGTCCACCTGGCCAACGGCCTCTACGACGCGGCGATGGACCACACCCCCGTACTCGCGATCACCGGAATGCAGGAGACGGCCGTCCTCGGGACCGGTTACCAGCAGGAGGTCCATCTGGACCGCCTCTACGCGGACGTCTCCGT
This sequence comes from Micromonospora sp. NPDC049679, assembly GCF_040659735.1. Lineage (NCBI taxonomy): Bacteria > Bacillati > Actinomycetota > Actinomycetes > Micromonosporales > Micromonosporaceae > Micromonospora > Micromonospora sp. NPDC049679. The sequence goes on along the minus strand of NZ_JBFANZ010000033.1, from coordinate 6,940 downwards.
CTACAACCAGGTCGTGGTGAATCCGGAGCAGCTCCCGACCCTGGTCGATCTGGCGATCCGAACGGCGTTCGCGCGCCGGGGCGTCGCCCATCTCAGCATTCCCAACGACATCCAGATCGCCCCGGCCACCGCGCAGCCCTACCAGCACGTGGCGCCCGTTCGCGCGCCGAAGAGCGCTGCGGTCTACTTCGGACCGCCGGCCCGGCCGCGCGACGAGGACCTGCGGGCGGCGGCGGAGGTGCTCAACGCGGGGCAGAAGGTGACGATCCTCGCCGGCATCGGCGCGCGTGGCGCGGGGCGGCTGGTCGAGCAGTTGGCCGAGACGCTGGACGCGCCGGTCATCAAGACGCTGAACGGGAAGATGGTCATCGCCGACGACTCGCCGTACACGACGGGCGGGCTGGGGCTGCTCGGCACGGGTCCGAGCGAAGAACTGGTCGAGGACACCGACACGCTGGTCATGCTCGGCACGAACTTCCCGTACACGAAGTTTCTGCCGCCCGCGGGCACGACGAAGGTCGTCCAGGTGGAGATCGATCCGACGCGGGCCGGTGTGCGGCTGCCGACGGACGTGCCGCTGATCGGCGATGTCTCCGCCACCCTGGAGGCGCTGCTGCCGATGCTGACCGCGCGGGTCGGCCATGGCCGGCTCGGCGACTACGGCGCGAGGATGCGCGAGTGGCGGGAGAGGCTGACGGCGTTGGAGACGCCGGAGCGCGACCCGATCGCACCGCAGTATCTCGCCCGGCTCCTCGATGAGCTCGCCGCCGACGACGCGGTGCTGACCTGCGACTCCGGCACGATCGCCACCTGGGCGGCGCGGCACTGGCAGATCCGCGGCGACCGCGAGTTCTACCTCTCCGGCAACCTCGCCACGATGGCGCCCGGCCTGCCGTACGCGATCGCGATCCAGCACGCCTATCCGGGCCGGCAGGTCATCTCCTACCAGGGCGACGGCGGTTTCGCGATGCTGATGGCGGAGTTTCGCACCGCCGCCCAGTATCAACTGCCGATCAAAGTCGTGATCAACAACAACAACAGCCTGGGGCAGATCCTCTGGGAGCAGATGGTGCTCGGCTATCCGGAGCACGGCGTGCGCTACGGCGAGCCGAAGCCCGCCTTCGCCGAGTGGGCGCGCGGCTGCGGCGGCTTCGCCGCGCGGATCGACCGGCCGGGCGACCTGGAAGGGGCGCTGCGGGAGGCGCTCGCGCACCCCGGCCCCGCGCTGGTCGACGTCGCCGTCGACCCCAACGAGCCGCCGATGCCCGGCAAGATCAGCTACGAGCAGGCAAAGAAGTTCGGGCAGTCGTTCATGCGCGGCCAGCCGCACAAGGTCTCGATCGCCACCACGCTTTTCAAGGACCGCATCCAGCAGATGAGGGACTACTGAGTGGGCGCGGTCCGGTTACCCACACCGGTCGCCCGGCACGCGGAGACCGACACCGACCACACGGCGCTCGCCGGAGCGCTGCGCGAGCGCGTCCGCGGCGAGGTCCGCTTCGACGACGGCACCCGCGCCATGTACGCCACCGACGCCTCCAACTACCGCCAGGTCCCGATCGGCGTGGTGATCCCCCGCGATGTGGAGGACGCGGTGACGGCGATCGAAATCTGCCGGGAGTACGGCGCGCCGGTGCTCTCCCGCGGCGGCGGCACGAGCCTGGCGGGGCAGTGCTGCAACGTGGCGGTGGTGCTGGACTGGTCCAAGTACGTCAACCAGGTCGAGCACGTCGACCCGCAGGCGCGGACCGCGATCGTGCAGCCCGGCACGATCCGTGACGAGCTCAACCGGCATACCCGGCCGCACGGCCGTCTCGTCTTCGGCCCCAAGCCGGCCACCCACACCCACTGCACGATCGGCGGGATGCTCGGCAACGACACGTGTGGGTCGACCGCGCAGTGGAGCGGCACGACGGCCGCCAACGTGGAGCGGCTGGAGATCCTGACCTACGACGGCGTACGGATGTGGGTGGGACCGACGTCGGAGGCCGAGTACGCGCGGATCCAGGCCCAGGGGGGCCGGCCCGCGGAGATCTACCGTCGGCTGCGGGAGCTGCGCGACCGGTACGCCGACGAGATCCGCCGGCGCTCGCCCGACATCCCGCGCCGCATCTCCGGCTACAACCTCAGCGAACTTCTCGACGAGAACGGGTTCAACGTCGCCCGGGCGCTCGTCGGCACCGAGTCGACCTGCGTGACCGTGCTCCGCGCCGAGCTTCGGCTGCTCGCCGAGCCCCCCGCGCGGGCCCTGCTGATGCTCGGCTTCTCCGACATCGCGGCCGCCGCCGACCGCGTGCCCGCCGTCAACGCGTACGCGCCGTACATGCTCGAAGGGATGGACGCGAAACTCCTGACCTACGAGAAGATGGAGAACCTGCATCCCGAGGCGTTCAAGCTCTTTCCCGGACGCGGCGCGTGGCTGCTCGCCGAGTTCGGCGCGGACACGGTGGACGAGGCGAGGCGGCGCGCGGAGGATGTGGCGGAGCAGGTCGGCAACGGTGACGCCAGCGTGCTCACGGAGGCGTCGCTGCGCGACCAGGTGTGGGACGTACGCGAATCCGGTCTGGGGGCGACGGCACGCACGCCCGGCGGCGGCCCGGACACCTGGCCGGGCTGGGAGGACTCGGCGGTTCCGCCCGAGCGGCTCGGCGACTATCTGCGCGAGCTGGTCCGGCTGATCGACCAGTTCGGCTTCAGCGCGGCGAGCCTCTACGGCCACTTCGGGCACGGCTGCGTGCACATCTCGATCCCGTTCGACCTCGTCACCGCCGACGGCGTACGGCAGTACCGCCGCTTCGTCGAACGCGCCGCCGACCTGTGCGTACGGCACGGCGGGTCGCTCTCCGGCGAGCATGGCGACGGGCAGTCTCGCGGTGAGCTGCTGACCCGGATGTACGGCGACACGATGGTGCGGGCATTCGAGGAGTTCAAGGCGATCTTCGACCCGGACAACCGGATGAACCCCGGCAAGGTGGTGCACGCCAATCGGCTGGACGCCGAACTCCGGCTCGGCAGCGGCTACGCCCCGATGGAGCCGCACACCACCTTCGAATACCCCGACGACAACGGCACGTTCTCCCGCGCCGCGCTGCGCTGCGCGGGCGTGGGGCGGTGCCGGCGGGTCGAACCGGACGGCGGCGTGATGTGCCCCAGCTACCTGGTCACCCGGGAGGAGCGGCACTCGACGCGCGGGCGGGCCCGGCTGCTCTTCGAGATGCTGCGCGGCGAGACGATCACCGAGGGGTGGCGCAGCCCCGCTGTCGCCGAGGCGCTCGACCTCTGTCTTGCGTGCAAGGGCTGCAAGCACGACTGCCCCGTCGTCGTCGACATGGGGACGTACAAGGCGGAGTTCCTCTCCCACCACTACGCGCGCCGGATCCGTCCCCTCGACCACTACAGCCTGGGTTGGCTGCCGCTCTGGGCCCGGCTGGCGCTGCTCGCGCCGAACACCGCGAACACGGTCGCCCATCTCCCCGGTGTGTCCACATTGGTGAAACGGCTCGGCGGGATCGACCCGGAGCGCGACCTGCCCCGCTTCGCCCGCGCCAGCTTTCTGCGCTGGTTTCGCGGCCGTACGCCGCGCGGCTCGGGCGAGCGCGGTCGGGTCCTGCTCTGGCCGGACACCTTCACCACGTACCTCGCGCCCGGCGTGGCCGCCGCGGCGGTCGGTGTGCTGGAGGCGGCGGGCTTCCGGGTGGTCCTGCCCCGCCGGGCGGTCTGCTGCGCGCTGACCTGGATCTCGACCGGTCAGCTCGGGATCGCCCGCCGGGTGCTGCGGCGCACCGTCGAGGCGGTCACCCCCGAACTGCGCGACGGCGTACCGGTGGTGGGGCTGGAGCCGAGCTGCACCGCCGTGCTCCGCACCGACGCCCATGAGCTGATCAGCCACGACCCCGACGTGAAGCGGCTGGCCGCGCAGACGAAGACGCTCGCTGAGCTGTTGGCCGAGCGGGCCCCCGACTTCGCCCCCCGGCTGTCCAGCATGGACGGTCAGCCGGTCCGGGCGATCGTGCAGGCCCATTGTCACCAGCACGCGATCCTCGGCTTCGACTCCGATCTGCGGCTGATGCGGCGGGTGGGGGTGGAGGCGGAACGGCTCAACTCGGCCTGCTGTGGGCTCGCCGGCAACTTCGGCATGGTCCCGGGTCACCGGGAGGTCTCGGTCGGCTGTGCCGAACAGGCGCTTCTGCCCGCCGTCCGCGCCGCCGACCCGCGCACCCTCGTGATCGCCGACGGCTTCTCCTGCCGTACCCAGATCGAGGATCTCGGCCCCGGCCGCCGGGCGGTGCACCTGGCGGAGGTGGTCAACGCGGCGGTGCGTGGGGTACGGCTCGACCCGTACCCGGAAGACGCCGTCGCGGTGCGGTCGGACGGCGTGCGTGCCCGGCGGTGAGGTGCCGATCGACCGCCTCGGCGCCGCCGTCTACCGGATCCCCACCGATCAGCCGGATGCCGACGGCACGATCACCTGGGACGCGACCACCATGGTCGTGGTGCACGCCGAGGCCGGCGGGATGGTCGGCCTCGGCTGGACCTACGGGGCCGCGGCGGGCGGCGCGCTGGTCGGCGACGTGCTCGCCCCGGTGATCACCGGGCGGTGCGCCCTGGACGTGCCCGGCGCCTACCACGCGATGTCGCGGGCGGTGCGCAACCTCGGGCGGCCGGGGATCGCCGCCACCGCGATCTCCGCGGTCGACGTGGCGCTCTGGGACCTGAAGGCGCGCCTGCTCGGCCTGCGGCTGGCCCGGCTGCTCGGCGTCGTCCACGAGGAGATCCCGGTCTACGCCAGCGGCGGGTTCACCAGCTATGACGCGTTGCGCCTGACCCAGCAGCTCCGGGTGTGGGTGCACGGGTCGGGCATCCCGCGGGTAAAGATCAAAATTGCCGAATCGTGGGGGATGGAAGTCGGCCGGGACCTGGCCCGGGCCCGCCGCGCCCGCGACGTCATCGGTCCGGACACCGAGCTGTACGTCGACGCGAACGGCGGTTACCAGCTCAAACAGGCGATCCGGGTGGGCCGGGTCCTCGACGACCTGGACGTCACCTGGTTCGAGGAGCCGGTCTCCAGCGACGACCTCGACGGGCTGCGCGAGGTGCGCGCGGAGGTCACCGCCGACGTCACGGCCGGTGAGTACGGCTACGACCTGAGCTACTTTCAGCGCATGTGCGCCGCCCGCGCCGTCGACTGTCTGCAGGTCGACGTGAGCCGCTGCGGCGGCATCACCGAATATCTGCGGGTTGCCGCCGTCGCCGCCGCGCACGGCCTGTCGGTCTCCGGGCACTGCGCTCCGCACCTGCACGTCGACGCCGCCGCGGCCACCGTCAACCTGCGCCACCTAGAATGGTTCCACGATCACGTCCGGATCGAGTCGATGCTCTTCGACGGGAGCCTCGCCCCCACCGGCGGGCTGCTCCGGCCGGATTTCTCCGTTCCCGGCCACGGCCTCACCCTGCGAACCGTCGACGCGGAACGGCATCGCATCGGCTGACCCGATCGACGTCCACCCGAGCTAATGTGAAGCGCAGCGTCACGCGTACCTGACAGGAGACGTCGATTGGCCGGCCCATCGAGGGTGAAAGAACTCCAGCCCGGAGATCACGCCTGCCTGACGTTCTCCGACGCCGAGGAGCGGCTCGACCTGGTCGCGGCATTCGTCCGCGACGGGCTACGCCAGGGCCAGCGGGTGCTCTGCCTCACCGACTCGATCCCGCAGACGACGCTCGAGGCCGAGCTCACCGAGCGCGGCCTGCCGCTCAACGAGGAAACCGGCGCCGGGCGGCTGCATCTGGCGACGAGCCAGGAGACCTACCTCGCGGAAGGCTCGTTCACGGCCAGCCGGATGCTCGACGTGGTCGCTGAGCACATCGAGCAGGCCCGGCTGGAGGGTTACCAGGGGCTGCGGATCGCCGGCGACATGTCCTGGGCGCTGCGACCGGTGGCCGGGGTCGAGGAGCTCATGACGTACGAGACGCAGTTGGGCTCGTTGCTCGCCGAGGGCGGGTCCATCGCCGTCTGCCAGTACGACCGGCGCTCGTTCGACAGCGTCACCCTCGCCGGGGTGGCGGCCACCCACGACCTGGCCGTCGCGGCGGTGACATACCACGACGACGCGCTGCTGCGGATCTGCCGTCAGTACATGCCGTCCGGGCTCCGGGTGGCCGGCGAGATCGACTACCGCGGTGTCGAGCCGCTCACCCGCGCGCTGACCGAATCGCTCGACCTGGACGAGCACGTGCACGTCAACCTGGCGCAGCTGACGTTCATCGACGCGGAGGCCGCGGGGGCGCTGCTGCAGGCGGCGACGAGCCTCGCCGCGGGCCAGCGCATGACCGTTCGCGCCCAACCGCTGATAAACAAGGTGCTGCGGACACTGGGCGCCGAAGAGATCACCCACCTGGATCTGGTGGTCAGCCATGACGAGTAGCCCGGGCGCGCAGCCGGTGGAGCCACCCGCCGGGACGCTCCAGGAGACGCGCCTGCTGCTGGAGGAGCAGTTCGAGGAGCGTGACCTCGTCGCGCTCCGCCAGGCGGTGGCCGCCCACGCGGACCGCACCGGCCTGCCCACCTCGCGGGTCGGCGAACTGATGCTCATCGCCTTTGAACTCGCGACGAACGCGGTGCGGCACGGGGGCGGGCGGGGACGACTGCGGCTCTGGGTCGCCGACGGCCTGCTCCACTGCCAGGTCAGTGACCACGGACCGGGGATCTCGCCGGCGCAGCACATCCCACGGACCCGCCCCGAGCCCGGGGCGGTCGGCGGGCGCGGACTCTGGCTGGTCTCCCAGTTCTCCGACAACTTCGCCGTACACAGCGACCACGAGGGCGCCAGCGTGACGGCAACCGTCCACCTCCCCCCCACCCCGTAGCCCGCCCCCGCCCCGTAGCCCGCCCCGCCGGCCCCCGCCTGCGCCGGCCCCCGTCCGCGCCTGCCCCCGTCCG
>NZ_JBFANZ010000032.1:0-60937 GCF_040659735.1 Micromonospora sp. NPDC049679 | reverse complement strand
CACCCATACACTCAACCACCCTAAATCGTTTTTATTGTCATTTGTTATGGGTTTACTGTCGTTGTCTGTTCCTATCTGCGGGGGGGGGGGGGCCCGGGGGGGCCGCGAGCGCCGCCGCGGCGGCGATCGGGGCGACCGGGGTCACCGTGGTGGCGCGCCGGCCGGAGGCGATCGACGAGCTCACCCCGGTCGCCGACGCGCTCGGGGTGCCGCTGACCGGGGCCGGCTGGGCCGACGCCCAGGCTCGGGTCGACGCGGACGTGGTGATCTCGACGGTGCCCAAGGGCGTCGCGGACCCGCTCGCCGAGGTGGTGCGGTGGCGCCCCTCCACGGTCTACTTCGACGCGCTCTACGATCCCTGGCCCACGCCGATGGCGGCGGCGGCGCAACGCGCCGGATGCCGCATCGTCTCCGGCCTGGATCTGCTGCTGGCGCAGGCGGTCGGCCAATTCGAACAGTTCACCGGGGTCGACGCCCCGCTGACCGCGATGCGTGCCGCGCTCAGCGCGGCGGTCGACGCCCGGCTGCTGCGGTAGCCGGCGAACGGATCGGAAACCTGGCCGGCGGCCGGCCGGAAACGTGGCCGGTAGCCGGCTCGGGAACCGAGCCGGCTACCGGTTGACGATCCGCGGCGACGGTCAGAAGGCGAGTCCGGCCGCCGCACCTGCAGAGCTCGCTCGCCGACGCGCACTGAGCGCCGGAGCCGGGGCCTGTCACCGGGCGACGCGGCGGGGGCGGGCCAGGGTCAGCGCGGCGACCAGGGCCAGGGCGAGTGCGCCGAGGACGACGACGGCCATCGGCACCGCGCTGCGCGGGTCGCCGAGGCCGACCACCGGAGCGGCCAGCGCGCCGATCACCGACTGTGCCGCGCCCATCACCGCTGCGGCCGTTCCGGCGCGCTCCGGATGCTGGTCCAGGGCGAGCGCGACCCCGCTGGGCTGCGCCATGCCGAGGCTCGCGACAAAGTAGAAGAGCGCCACGGTCACGGCCGCCAGGCTGCCGGCCAGGGCGCCGCCGAGCAGCGCCACCGCCGCGGCCAGGCCGCCGGCCAGGGAGAAGATCAGCAGCGTACGGGGGCTGCGCCGGCTGAGCAGCGCGCCGTTGAGCTGTCCCAGCGCGACCATGCCGAGCGCGTTACCGCCGAAGACGAGACCGAACGCGGTGGCGGAGATGCCGAAGACGTCCTGGAAGACGAAGGATGAGCCGGAGATGTAGGCGAAGAGGGCCGCGAAGGCCAGCCCCTGGGTGAGCGTGTAGCCGACGAAGACCCGGTCGGCGAGGAGTAGCCGCATGGACCGCAGGATGTTGCCGAGGCCACCGGTGGTGCGTCGGTGCGCGGGAAGCGTCTCCGGCAGTCGCATGGCCGCCAGCGCGGCCAGCAACATGCCGATGATGGCGAGGGTGACGAAGACGCCGCGCCACGACGTGAACCGCAGGACCAGGCTGCCGAGGCTGGGCGCGGCGATCGGGGCGAGCCCGAAGACGAGGATGAGGCGGGAGAAGTAGCGGGCGGCGGCCGCACCGGCGTAGAGATCGCGCACGATGGCCCGGGACACGACCACCCCCATGCCGCCGGCGAAGCCCTGCCCCAGGCGGAGCGCGGCGAGCGCCTCCGCCGAGGGGGCGAAGGCGCAGAGCAGCGACAACACGGCGTACGCGATGGTCCCGACGATCACCGGCCGGCGCCGCCCCCACCGGTCGCTCAGCGGTCCGGTGAGGAACTGACCGAGCGCCATGCCGATCAGGCAGGTGGTGAGGGAGAGCTGCACCTGCGCGGGGCGGGCCGACAGGTCGGCGGTCATGTCGGGGAGTCCCGGCAGGTACATGTCCAGCGAGAGCGGGGCGGCGGCGGTCAGGGTGCCGAGCAGCACGAGCAGGATGGCGGCGGAGCGCCGGCTGGTCGGCGCACCATCGGATCCGGTCGGTCGTACGGGGGCGCGGGGGGCGGTGTTCGGCACGGTGCGTTCCCTCTATGGTGATCTCCGCCGATACAGTAGCGGGCGTCACAGGATGTCCGCGGTGTGGGCGATCACCCGCCCGGAGCCGTGCTCGCCGTCACCATAGACCGGCGTTGTCCGGCAGGCGGGACAGCGCGTGTGGCGCGCGGCGGCGGACAGTCAGCGTGACAAACTGTCCCGGTCGCCCTGCCGGTGAGTAGGCGGCGATCGACGGAAAGGCTGTCACGTGTTGCGTTGGCTGACCGCGGGGGAATCGCACGGTCCCGCTCTTGTCGCTCTCCTGGAGGGCGTGCCGGCCGGGGTCGAGGTGACCACGGCCGACATCGGGCGCGACCTCGCCCGTCGCCGGCTCGGCTACGGGCGTGGCGCGCGGATGTCGTTCGAGCAGGACGAGATCGAGGTGATCGGTGGCATCCGGCACGGCGTGACGCTGGGCAGCCCGGTGGCGATCCGGGTCGGCAACTCCGAGTGGCCCAAGTGGCAGACCGTGATGGCCGCCGACCCGGTCGACCCGGCGGAGCTGGCCGCGCAGGCGCGCAACGCGCCACTGACCCGGCCCCGGCCGGGCCACGCCGACCTGGCCGGCATGCAGAAGTACGGCCACACCGACGCGCGCCCCATCCTGGAGCGGGCCAGCGCCCGGGAGACGGCGGCGCGGGTCGCCGTTGGCGCCGTCGCGAAGGCCCTGGTGCGGCAGGCGCTGGGCATCGAGATCGTCTCCCATGTGGTGGAGCTGGGCTCGGTGGCGGCCAAGCCGGGCCTGCAGCCGCGGCCGGAGGACGCCGAGCGGGTCGACGCCGACCCGCTGCGCTGCCTCGACCCGGAGGCGAGCGCCCGGATGGTCGCCGAGGTCGACGCCGCGAAGAAGGACGCCGACACGCTCGGCGGCATCGTCGAGGTGCTGGCGTACGGCGTACCGCCGGGTCTCGGCAGCCACGTGCAGTGGGACCGCAAGCTCGACGCGCGGCTCGCCACGGCGCTGATGTCGATCCAGGCGATCAAGGGGGTCGAGATCGGCGACGCGTTCACCCAGGCCCGCTCCCGCGGCTCGGTCGCGCACGACGAGATCATCCCCACCGCCTCCGGGGTCAAGCGGGTCACCGACCGGGCGGGCGGCCTGGAGGGCGGCATCACCACCGGCGAGCCCCTGCGGGTACGGGCGGCGATGAAGCCGATCTCCTCGCTCAACCGCGCCCTCTCCACCGTGGACGTCACGACCGGTGAGCCGGCGACCGCGATCAACCAGCGGTCGGACGTCTGCGCGGTGCCCGCCGCCGCGATCGTGGCCGAGGCGATGGTCGCGCTGGTGCTCGCCGAGGCGGCGACCGAGAAGTTCGGCGGCGACTCGGTCGCGGAGATCCGCCGCAACCTCGCCGGCTACCTCGACAACCTCGTCATCCGGTAGGTGGGCGTGAGGAGTGAGCGCAGCGAGCCCCGCAGTCGTGAACGGAAGGTGACACCATGACCCGGCCCGTCTGTGTGCTGGTCGGCCCGCCCGGCGCCGGCAAGTCCACGGTCGGTCAGGCGGTCGCCGCCGCGCTCGGCGTGCCGTTCCGGGACACCGACACCGACATCTCGACCGCGGCCGGCAAGCCGATCTCGGAGATCTTCGTCGACGAGGGGGAGGAGCACTTCCGCGCGCTGGAGCGGGCCGCGGTCGCCACGGCGCTGAGCTCGTTCGACGGGGTGCTCGCGCTCGGGGGCGGGGCGATCCTCGCCGACGAGACCCGCGCGGCGCTCGCCGGACACACCGTGATCTACCTGTCGGTGGAGCTCACCGACGCGGTGCGGCGGGTGGGGCTGGGCGGCGGTCGCCCGCTGCTGTCGGTCAACCCGCGGGCCACGCTGAAATACCTGCTCGACCAGCGGCGCCCCCTCTACGAGCAGGTCGCGAGGAACACGGTGGTGACTGACGGCCGCACCCCGGCCGAGGTCGCCGACGAGGTCCGCGGGCTGCTGTAGGCAACGCGCGCGCCGTGGTGTCCTCCTCGGGATCGGATCTGTCCGGCCCTAGGATGGGTCCCGGACAAGATCCGTCCGGTTATCGGCGGGTCGGATAGAGAGACTCGCCCGTGTCGCATCCCGCATCGCGCGTGCTCGGCATGCTCGAGCTGCTCCAGGCGCACCACCAGCTCACCGGCGCCGACCTGGGTCAGCGCCTCGGCGTCGACGAGCGGACGGTGCGGCGGTACGCGGCCACCCTGGCCGAGCTCGGCATCCCCGTCGTCGCGACGCGCGGCCGCTACGGCGGCTACCGCCTCGGCGCCGGCCACAAGCTGCCCCCGCTGATGCTCAACAACGACGAGGCCGCAGCCGTGGTGCTCGGCCTCGTCGCCGCCGACCATCTCGGGCTCGGCACCGAGGCGCCCGCGACCGCGTCGGCGCTCGCGAAGATCCGCCGGGTGCTCCCCGCCCCGCTCGCCGACCGGCTCGCCGCCGTCCGGGAAACCCTCGGCTTCACCCTCCAGCCGCCGGAGGGGAGCGCCCGACCGGCGACCACGACGCTGCTCGCCCTCGGTGCGGCGACCCGCGCCCGGCGTCGGATCAGCATGACCTACCGCTCCTGGCGCGGCGGGGTCTCGTTGCGCGAGCTGGACCCGTACGGGCTGGTCTTCCATGCCGGCCGCTGGTATGTCACCGGCCACGACCACCGGCGCGACGAGGTCCGCACCTTCCGGGTCGACCGGATCAGCGCCGTCGACGCGGGCGAGGAGAGCTTCACGGTCCCCGACGGGTTCGACCCGGTCGGACACGTCACCCGTTCGCTCGCCGGAGTCCCGTACACGTGGGAGGTGGAGGTGCTGCTGGAAACCGACCTCGCCCAGGCCCGCCGCCGCGTGCCCGCCACGGTCGCGGAGCTGACCGAATCGGCCGACGGGATCCTGCTGCGGGCCCGGGCGCAGCACCTGGACGGGATGGCGCAGCTCCTCGCCGGGCTCGGCTGGCCCTTCACGATCCTGCGCCCGGTCGAGCTCCGCACCGCGGTCACCGAGCACGCCGCGCGGCTGACCGCGCTGGCGGCCCGGGAACCCGTCGGGGCCAACCAGCATGGATATGCCAGGGGAAACGGCTAGGCTCGGCTTCGATGAACGAGCTGACCCGCATCCCCGTTGCCGGTGACCGGCCGTACGACGTCCTGGTCGGACGCGACCTGTTCGGCGGCCTGCCGGCGCTGGTCGCCGGCGCCGAACGCGCCGCCGTGCTGCACGCCGCGCCGCTGAAGTCGCAGGCCGACAAGATCGTCGAACTGCTCGCCCGGGCCGGCATCCGGCCGCTGCTGATCGAGGTGCCCGACGCCGAGGCGGGCAAGACCGCCGAGGTCGCCGCGGGTTGCTGGGAGCAGCTCGGGGCGGCGGGCTTCACCCGTACCGATGTCGTGATCGGGGTCGGCGGGGGCGCGGTGACCGACCTGGCCGGCTTCGTCGCGGCCTGTTGGCTGCGCGGGGTGCGGTGGGTCCCGGTCTCCACCTCGCTGCTGGGCATGGTCGACGCCGCCGTCGGAGGCAAGACCGGGATCAACACCGCCGCCGGAAAGAACCTGGTCGGGGCGTTCCATCCACCGGCCGCCGTGCTCTGCGACCTCTCCCTGCTCGACACGTTGCCGCCCGCGGAACTCGTGGCCGGCCTCGCCGAGGTGGTCAAGTGCGGCTTCATCGCCGACCCGGAGATCCTCGAACTGCTGGAGGCCGATCCGCTCGGTGTGATCTACCCGGCGGGTGGCGTGCTGCGGGAGCTGATCGAGCGGGCGGTCCGGGTCAAGGCCCGGGTGGTCTCGGCCGACCTGCGCGAGTCGGGACTGCGCGAGATCCTCAACTACGGGCACACGCTCGCCCACGCGATCGAGAAGGTGGAGAACTACCACTGGCGGCACGGGCACGCCGTCTCGGTCGGGCTGGTCTACGCGGCCGCCCTCGCCCGCTGCGCCGGGCGGCTCGACCCGCTGACATTGGGTCGGCACCGCGCGCTGCTCGGCGCGCTGGGGCTGCCGACGAGATACCGCGCCGACGCCTGGCCGGAGCTGCTCGCCGCGATGCGGGTGGACAAGAAGGCCCGCGGTAACCAGCTCCGGTTCGTCGTGCTCGACGGGCTGGCCCGGCCGGCCATTCTGGAGGGCCCGGACGACGCCCTGCTGCGCGCCGCCTACCAGGAGATCGCCCAGCCATGAAGGTCTACGTACTCAACGGGCCCAATCTGGGCCGGCTCGGCACCCGCCAGGTCGACGTGTACGGCGTCACCTCCTACGCCGACCTGGTCGCGCTCTGCGAGGGCACGGGCGGTGAGCTGGGGCTCGATGTCGAGGTGCGGCAGACCGACGCCGAGCACGAGATGCTGGGCTGGCTGCACGCCGCCGCCGACGAGCAGGCCGCGGTCGTCCTCAACCCCGGCGCGTGGTCGCACTACTCCTACGCGTTGCGCGACGCCTGCGCCCTGCTGCGTGCCCCGTTGATCGAGGTGCACATCTCCAACATCCACGCGCGGGAGGAGTTCCGGCACCACTCGGTCGTCTCGGCCGTCGCCGCCGGAGTGATCTGCGGCCTCGGCGTCGATGGCTACCGGCTGGCGCTGCGGCACCTGGCGCTCGGTCGGGGTTGACCGCCCCGCGCACCCGCGCCAGCGCTGCGCGGTCCTGGCCAGTAGACTTGGCAGGTCCGTCCGCCACTTGAAGATCAAGGCAGGAAATGGCCAGCACGAACGACCTGAAGAACGGTTTGGTCCTCAACCTCGACGGCGAGCTCTGGGCCGTCGTGGAGTTCCAGCACGTCAAGCCCGGCAAGGGTGGCGCCTTCGTGCGCACCACGCTGAAGAACGTGCTCTCCGGCAAGGTCGTCGACAAGACCTTCAACGCGGGCACCAAGGTCGAGACGGCCACCGTCGACAAGCGGACCATGCAATACCTCTACGCCGACGGCGACGACTACGTCTTCATGGACCTGGACACCTTCGACCAGATCCACGTGCCGGGTGGCACCGTGGGCGAAGCCGCCAACTACCTGCTCCCCGAGGCCGAGGCGACCGTCGCGACCCACGAGGGCGTGCCGCTCTACATCGAGCTCCCCACGAGCGTGTTCCTCGAGGTCACGTACACGGAGCCGGGGATGCAGGGCGACCGCTCGACCGGCGGCACCAAGCCGGCCACCGTGGAGACGGGCGCGACCGTTCATGTGCCGCTCTTCATCACCATCGGTGAGAAGATCAAGGTTGACACCCGCGACGGCCGTTACCTCGGCCGCAGCTGATGGCAGAGGGTCCCAAGACGCAGATGCCCGCTCGCCGCAAGGCGCGCAAGCGGGCACTGGACGTGCTCTACGAGGCCGACGTACGGGATCTTCCGCCGGTTGAGGTGCTCGCCAACTACGTGCAGCGGATCGCCGCGCCCCATCCGGAGCACCTGCCCTACGCGGTGGGCCTGGTCGAGGGCGTCGCCAGCCACATGGCCCGGATCGACGAGCTGATCGCCAGCTACGCCGAGGGCTGGACCCTGGAACGAATGCCGGTGATCGACCGCAACCTGGCGCGGATCGCGGTGCACGAGTTGCTCTACGCCGACGAGATCGACGACGCGGTGGCCATCTCGGAGGCCGTCGAGCTCGCCAAGCAGATGTCGACCGACGACTCGCCGCGGTTCCTCAACGGCATCCTCGCCCGGATCGCCGACTACACCAAGCACTAGCGCCGATCGCGCGGCGCCGCGGTGATAACGCGGAGGGGCCCACGCCGGCTGGCGTGGGCCCCTCCGCGTGGTGCTCAGGACGCGAAGAACGCCCGCGGGTCGGCGACGAGCACGCCCTGCTCGTTGAGCCGCTCGATCAGACCCGACGCCGAGGAGTCGTAGACGATCGCCAGGGCGCGCAGGTCGTCGGCGCGGATGGAGAGCACCCGGCCGTTGTAGTCACCGCGCTGCTGCTGGATAGCGCGCGCGTAGCGGGCGACGTACGCCAGGTCCTCGGAGGCCTCGTCGTAGAGACGCTCCAGGTCCAGGACGATCTTGTTGGTCGACTCGTGCCGGACTCCGCTGCCGTCGGGCAGCAGTTCCGAGACGGGGACCCGGTAGAAGTCGGCCAGTTCGGCGAGGCGCGAGACGGTGACGGCGCGGTCGCCACGCTCGTACGAACCGACGACGACGGCCTTCCAGCGCCCGTTTGACTTCTCCTCCACCCCCTGCAGGGAGAGCCCCTGCTGCTGACGGATGGAGCGCAGGCGGGCGCCCAACGACTTGGCGTACTCAGAGGGCATACGGACACTCCCAGTGGCTGGCCCGGGGGATTTTCCCCGGCGATCGCTACGGAGCGTGACGGTACGGGGGTTCCGAGATGTGGTCAAGTGGCCAGTGCTGAGTGGTTGCGAAAATCGTGTGCGGTTCCGCGATTATTCGACTCCGCGGTGTGTTGTCGAGCGCACCGCAGCGTGGTCGGGCCAAGGTCACTGGTAACGTTGCGTGCAGCCATCAGCCCGACCGGAACGCGGTCGACGCTGGAAATTGACGTCCTTTAACGACCCGTCCGGTGAGGCGGGGAAGGGGGTCCGCCGTGGCCTACCCGCAGGCCGCTAAACCCGAGGTGGCGACGTCGCCACCCGCCAAGGTCATTTTGTCCAGCGCTGATCTGCATCGCGTGGTCGACCGCATCGCGCACCAGATCCTGGAGAAGACCCAGGGCGCCGACCGCACCGTCCTGTTGGGCATTCCGACCCGGGGCGTCCCGCTGGCCCGCCGACTGGCCGCGCGGATCCGCACCTTCGAGGGGATCGACGTCCCGGTGGGTGTGCTCGACATCACTCTCTACCGCGACGATCTCCGGCTCAAGGCCACCCGCGCGGTGGGCCCGACCGACGTGCCGCCGGCCGGCATCGACGGGCAGCGGGTCATCCTCGTCGACGACGTGCTCTTCTCCGGCCGTACCGTGCGGGCCGCCCTCGACGCGCTGAGTGACCTCGGCCGGCCGAGCTCCGTACAGCTCGCCGTGCTGGTCGACCGGGGGCACCGGGAGCTGCCGATCCGGGCCGACTACGTGGGCAAGAACATTCCGACCGCG
Source organism: Micromonospora sp. NPDC049679 (assembly GCF_040659735.1). NCBI lineage: Bacteria > Bacillati > Actinomycetota > Actinomycetes > Micromonosporales > Micromonosporaceae > Micromonospora > Micromonospora sp. NPDC049679. Next base: position 51,948 of record NZ_JBFANZ010000032.1, on the reverse strand, counting down.
GTCGCCGAGAGCGTCAAGGTCACGCTCGCGGAGAGCGACGGGACCGACGAGGTCAAGCTCGTGGGGGGTGGCTCGCTGTGAGCGCGAGGAGTGAGCTTGCGAGCCCGGCAGCCGCGAACGGAAGGGGTGCTCGATGATCAAGCATCTGCTCTCCGGGGCCGACCTCGACGCGCAGACCGCGACGCTGATCCTGGACACCGCCGCCGAGATGGCGACGGTCGCCGGTCGCGAGGTCAAGAAGCTGCCGACGCTGCGCGGACGCACCGTGGTCAACCTCTTCTACGAGGACTCCACCCGTACCCGGATCTCCTTCGAGGCCGCCGCCAAGCGGCTCTCCGCCGACGTGATCAACTTCTCGGCCAAGGGATCGAGCGTCTCCAAGGGCGAGAGCCTCAAGGACACCGCGCTCACCCTGCAGGCGATGGGCGCCGACGCGGTGGTCATCCGCCACCCCGCCTCCGGCGCCCCGCACCGGCTCGCCAACTGGGTCTCCGGCTCCGTCGTCAACGCCGGGGACGGCACCCATGAGCATCCGACCCAGGCGCTGCTCGACGCGTACACGATGCGGGCCCGGCTCGGACGCCTCGCCGGCCTGGAGGTCGCGGTCGTCGGCGACGTGCTGCACAGCCGGGTGGCCCGCTCCAACGTCCTGTTGCTCTCCACGCTCGGAGCGAAGGTCACTCTGGTCGGTCCGCCGACGCTGATCCCCGTCGACATCGCCACCGCGCTCGCCCCGGGGGTGCAGGTCTCCTACGACCTCGACGCCGTGCTGCCCACCGCCGACGTGGTGATGATGCTGCGGGTGCAGCGCGAGCGGATGGCCGACTCCTACTTCCCGTCGGCCCGCGAGTACGCCCGCCGCTACGGCCTCGACGGCCCGCGGATGCGCCGCCTGCCCGAGCACGCGATCGTCATGCACCCCGGTCCCATGAACCGGGGGATGGAGATCGCGGCGGAGGTCGCCGACTCACCCCGCTCGACCATCGTCGAGCAGGTCACCAACGGTGTCAGCGTCCGGATGGCGGTCCTCTACCTGCTCCTCGGTGGCCGGGGCGCGGGAGTCGCGCAGTGAGCGTCGGAAATGGAGATCCAGTGACCTCGTACCTCATCCGGGGCGTCCGTGTCCTCGGCCGGGAGCAGACCGACCTCCTGTTGCGCGACGGCGTCGTCGCCGAGTCCGGACGCGGGCTCGACGCGGGCGCTGCGCAGGTCATCGAGGCCGATGGGCTGGTGGCGTTGCCCGGCCTGGTCGACCTCCACACCCACCTGCGTGAGCCGGGGCGGGAGGACGCCGAGACGGTGCAGACCGGCTCGCGCGCCGCGGCGCTCGGCGGCTACACCGCCGTCTGCGCGATGGCGAACACCTCGCCGGTCGCCGACACGGCCGGCGTGGTGGAGCAGGTGTGGCGGCTCGGGCGCGAGGCCGGACTCGTCGACGTGCAGCCGATCGGCGCGGTCACCGTCGGGCTCGCCGGCGAGCGCCTCGCCGAGCTGGGCGCGATGGCGGCCTCCGCCGCCGCCGTGCGGATCTTCTCCGACGACGGGCACTGCGTGGCCGACCCGCGGCTGATGCGGCGGGCGCTGGAGTACGTGAAGGCCTTCGACGGCATCATCGCGCAGCACGCGGAGGAGCCCCGGCTGACCGAGGGCGCCCAGATGCACGAGGGGGAGGTCTCCACCCGGCTCGGGCTGACCGGCTGGCCCGCGGTGGCCGAGGAGGCGATCATCGCGCGCGACGTGCTCCTCGCCGAGCACGTCGGCGGCCGGGTGCACGTCTGCCATCTCTCCACGGCGGGCAGCGTCGACATCGTCCGCCAGGCCAAGGCCCGCGGCGTACGGGTCACCGCCGAGGTGACCCCGCACCACCTGCTCCTCACCGACGAGCTGGCCGCGAGCTACGACCCGGTCTTCAAGGTCAACCCGCCGCTGCGGACCGCCGCCGACGTGGCGGCGCTGCGCGCCGCGCTGGCCGAAGGGATCATCGACATCGTCGCGACCGACCACGCGCCGCACGCCGTGGAGGACAAGGAGTGCGAGTGGGCGTACGCCCGCCCCGGCATGGTGGGGCTGGAGACGGCGCTGTCGGTGGTGCTCTCCACCGCCGCCCTGCACGTCGACGGCCGCCCCGACTGGGATCTGATCGCCGAGCGGATGTCGCGGGTCCCCGCGCGGATCGCCGGTCTCGACGCCCACGGGCACGACCCGGCGCCCGGCGCCCCGGCCAACCTCACCCTGGTGGATCCGGCGGCCCGGCGCACCGTCGACCCCGCTGAGCTGGCCAGCCGTAGCCGTAACACCCCTTACGCGGGCACCGAGCTGCCCGGGCGGATCGTCGCGACCTTCCTGCACGGACACGCGACGGTCCTCGATGGAAAGGCAACGAAATGATCGGCGCGAGGAGTGAGCTTGCGAGTCCCGCAGTCCCGATCGGAGGAGTGAAATGACGAAGCGGCGAGCCGCCATCCTCGTGCTCGAGGACGGGCGCACCTTCCACGGCGAGGCGTACGGCAGTGTGGGGGAGACGTTCGGCGAGGCCGTCTTCACCACCGGCATGACCGGTTACCAGGAGACGCTGACCGACCCCTCCTACCACCGCCAGGTGGTGGTGCAGACCGCGCCGCACATCGGCAACACCGGGGTCAACGACTCCGACGACGAGTCCGGGCGCATCTGGGTCGCCGGCTACGTGGTGCGCGACCCGGCCCGGCTCAGCTCCAACTGGCGGGCCACCGGGAGCCTGGAGGACCGACTCGCGGCCGAGGGCGTCGTCGGGATCTCCGGCGTCGACACCCGGGCGCTCACCCGGCACCTGCGCGAGCGCGGCGCGATGCGGGTCGGCGTGTCCAGTGTGGATGATGACCCGCAGGCGCTGCTGCGCCGGGTGCGCGAGACGCCGCAGATGGTCGGCGCCGACCTCTCCGCCGAGGTGAGCACGGCCCAGCCGTACACGGTCGCCGCGGAGGGGGAGCACCGGTTCACCGTCGCCGCGCTGGACCTGGGCATCAAGCGCAACGTGCCGCGCCGCCTCGCCGCGCGCGGGGTGACCACGCACGTGATGCCGGCCGGGTCGGGCATCGACGACCTGCTCGCCACCGGCGCGGACGCGGTGTTCTTCTCGCCCGGCCCGGGCGACCCGGCCACCGCCGACCACGCGGTCGAGCTGGCCCGCGAGGTGATGCGTCGCGAGGTCCCGCTCTTCGGCATCTGCTTCGGCAGTCAGATCCTCGGCCGGGCGCTCGGCTTCGGCACCTACAAGCTCGGGTACGGCCACCGCGGGATCAACCAGCCGGTGCTCGACCGGGCCACCGGCAAGGTCGAGGTGACCAGCCACAACCATGGCTTCGCCGTGGACGCGCCGCTCAACCAGGTGATCGACACGGACTTCGGCGCGGTCGAGGTCAGCCATGTGTGCCTCAACGACAACGTGGTCGAGGGGCTGCGGGCCAGGGACGTGCCCGCGTTCACCGTGCAGTACCACCCGGAGGCGGCGGCCGGCCCGCACGACGCGGACTACCTGTTCGACCGCTTCGCAGAGTTGATCGACGGTGGTTCCGGGGCGCACCGCGCCGCGACCGCTGGGAAGGGCCACTGATGCCCAAGCGCACAGATCTGAACCACGTCCTGGTGATCGGCTCCGGGCCGATCGTGATCGGACAGGCCTGCGAGTTCGACTATTCCGGCACCCAGGCGTGCCGGGTGCTGCGCGCCGAAGGGCTGCGCGTCTCGCTGGTCAACTCCAACCCGGCGACCATCATGACCGACCCGGAGTTCGCCGACGCCACCTACGTCGAGCCGATCACCCCCGAGTTCGTCGAGCTGGTCATCGCCAGGGAGCGCCCCGACGCGATCCTCGCCACGCTCGGCGGGCAGACCGCGCTCAACACCGCGGTCGCGCTGCACGAGGCGGGTGTGCTGGAGAAGTACGGCGTGGAGCTGATCGGCGCCGACATCGAGGCGATCCGCCGCGGTGAGGACCGGCAGCTCTTCAAGGAGCTCGTGGCGCGCGTCGGCGGCGAGACGCCGCGCAGCCGCGTCTGCCACTCCATGGACGAGGTCCGCGACACCGTCGGCGAGCTGGGGCTGCCGGTGGTGATCCGGCCGTCGTTCACGATGGGCGGGCTCGGCTCCGGAATGGCCCACACCGACGAGGACCTGACCCGGATCGCCGGCGCCGGTCTCGCCGCCAGCCCCGTGCACGAGGTGCTGATCGAGGAGAGCGTGCTCGGCTGGAAGGAGTACGAGCTCGAACTCATGCGCGACAAGCACGACAACGTGGTGGTCGTCTGCTCGATCGAGAACGTCGACCCGATGGGCGTGCACACCGGCGACAGCGTGACGGTCGCCCCGGCGATGACCCTGACCGACCGGGAGTACCAGCGCCTGCGCGACCTCGGCATCGCCGTGCTGCGCGAGGTGGGCGTGGACACCGGTGGCTGCAACATCCAGTTCGCGGTCAACCCGCGCGACGGCCGGCTGGTCGTCATCGAGATGAACCCCCGGGTCTCCCGGTCGTCCGCGCTCGCCTCGAAGGCGACCGGCTTCCCGATCGCCAAGATCGCGGCGAAGCTGGCGATCGGCTACACCCTCGACGAGATCCCCAACGACATCACGCTGCAGACCCCGGCCGCGTTCGAGCCGACCCTCGACTACGTGGTCGTCAAGATCCCGCGGTTCGCGTTCGAGAAGTTCCCCGGCGCCGATCCGGAGCTGACCACGACGATGAAGTCGGTCGGCGAGGCGATGAGCATGGGGCGCAACTTCACCGAGGCGCTCAACAAGGCGATGCGCTCGATGGAGACGTCGTCCCTCGGGTTCTGGACCACGCCCGACCCGGCCGGCGCCACGCTGGAGTCCACCCTGGACGCCCTGCGCACGCCGCACGACGGTCGGCTCTACACCGTCGAGCGGGCGCTGCGGCTGGGCGCGACGGTCGCGGAGGTCGCCGCGGCGTCCGGCGGGATCGACCCGTGGTTCCTCGACCAGATCGCCGCGCTGGTCGACCTGCGCGCGCAGATCATGGCGGCGCCCGTACTGGACGAGGCGTTGCTGCGGCACGCCAAGCGCGCCGGCCTGTCCGACCGGCAGTTGGCCGCGCTCCGTCCGGAGCTGGCCGGCGAGGACGGGGTACGGACCCTGCGCCACCGCCTCGGCCTGCGCCCGGTCTACAAGACGGTGGACACCTGCGCGGCCGAGTTCGCCGCGACGACGCCCTACCACTACTCGTCGTACGAGGAGGAGACCGAGGTCGCCCCCTCCGACCGCCCCAAGGTGCTGATCCTCGGCTCCGGGCCGAACCGGATCGGGCAGGGCATCGAGTTCGACTACTCGTGCGTGCACGCGGTGATGGCGCTGCGTGCGGCCGGCTACGAGACCGTGATGGTCAACTGCAATCCGGAGACGGTCTCGACCGACTACGACACCGCCGACCGTCTCTACTTCGAGCCGCTCACCTTCGAGGACGTGCTCGAGGTCTGGCACGCGGAGGACTCGTCGGGGCGGGCGGCCGGCGGCCCGGGCGTGATCGGGATGATCGTGCAGCTCGGTGGGCAGACGCCGTTGGGGCTGGCGCGCCGGCTCAAGGCCGCCGGCGTGCCGATCGTCGGCACCTCGCCCGAGTCGATCCACCTCGCCGAGGAGCGCGGCGCGTTCGGGGCGGTGCTCGCCAAGGGCGGGCTGCTGGCGCCGGCGCACGGCATGGCCACCTCGTACGACGAGGCGAAGGCGATCGCCGACGAGATCGGCTACCCGGTCCTGGTCCGTCCCTCGTACGTGCTGGGCGGCCGGGGCATGGAGATCGTCTACGACGACGCCACGCTGCGCGACTACATCGGCCGGGCCACGGACATCTCGCCGGAGCACCCGGTCCTGGTCGACCGGTTCCTCGACGACGCCATCGAGATCGACGTCGACGCGCTCTGCGACGCCACCGGTGAGGTCTACGTGGGCGGCGTGATGGAGCACATCGAGGAGGCCGGCATCCACTCCGGCGACTCCTCCTGCGCGCTGCCGCCGATCACCCTCGCCGGGTCGCATCTCGCGGCGGTGCGCGACTACACCGAGAAGATCGCCCGGGGCGTCGGGGTGCGCGGCCTGCTCAACGTGCAGTACGCGCTCAAGGACGATGTCCTCTACGTCCTGGAGGCCAACCCGCGGGCGTCGCGGACCGTGCCGTTCGTTTCGAAGGCGACCGCGGTGCCGCTGGCCAAGGCGGCCGCCCGGATCATGCTCGGCGCCACGATCGCCGAGCTGCGCGCCGAGGGGATGCTGGCGCCGACCGGTGACGGGGGCGCCATGCCGGTCAACGCGCCGATCGCGGTCAAGGAGGCGGTGCTGCCGTTCCAGCGGTTCCGCACCCCCTCGGGCAAGGGCGTCGACTCGCTGCTCGGCCCGGAGATGAAGTCCACGGGTGAGGTGATGGGGATCGACACGTCCTTCGGCAACGCCTTCGCCAAGTCCCAGGCCGCGGCGTACGGCTCGCTCCCCACCGGCGGCAAGATCTTCGTGTCGGTCGCCAACCGGGACAAGCGGGGCATGATCTTCCCGATCAAACGCCTGGCCGACCTCGGGTTCGAGATCGTCGCCACGGCCGGCACCGGTGAGGTGCTGCGCCGGCACGGGATCTCCTGCGAGGTGATCCGCAAGCACTGGGAGGAGCCCGGCGACGGCCCGAACGCGGTCTCGTTGATCGCGGCCGGCGAGGTCGGGCTGGTGATCAACACGCCGCAGGGCTCCGGGGCGAGCGCCCGCTCCGACGGCTACGAGATCCGCAGCGCCGCGGTGACCGCCGACATCCCGTGCATCACCACGGTGCCGGGCGCCGCGGCCGCGGTGATGGGCATCGAGGCCCTGATGCGCGGCGACATGTCCGTACGGCCGCTGCAGGAGCTGCACGCGGCCCTACGGGCCGCCCAGTGACCCGCCCCGCCGCGTTGATCATGGGCATACGCGCGACATTCGGGACACTCGGATGGCGTGTATGCCCATGATCAACGGGTACGGGCTGGCCCGGGCCGCGCTGTTCCGGATCGGCGGCGGAGACGCCGAGGCGGCGCACGAGTGGACGCTGCGCCGCCTCGCGGCCGTGTCGGGCAGCCGGGTGGCGCTCGCCGCGCTGCACGCCCGCTACGCCGTGCCGGCGCCCCGCCGGGTCTTCGGGGTGGACTTCCCCAACGCGGTCGGGCTGGCGGCCGGCATGGACAAGAACGGCGTCGCTCTGCCGGCGTGGCCGGCGCTCGGCTTCGGCTTCGTCGAGGTCGGCACCGTGACCGCGCACGCCCAGCCGGGCAATCCACGGCCGCGGTTGTTCCGGCTCCCGGACAGCGAAGCCGTGATCAACCGGATGGGTTTCAACAACGCGGGTGCGGCCGCGTTGGCCGCCCGGCTCGGGGCGCTCGGCCCGCTGACCGACGGCTCGCGGTTTGGCGGCGGGCGCCGGGTGCCGCTCGGCATCTCGCTGGGCAAGTCGAAGGTGACGCCGCTGGACGAGGCCGTGGACGACTATCTGGCGTCGTACAAGGCGTTGAGCGGGCACGGCGACTACTTCGCGGTCAACGTCTCCTCGCCCAACACTCCCGGCCTGAGATCGCTGCAGGACCGCGATCAGCTCGACGCGATCCTGTCGGCCCTGGTGGGGGAGAAGCCGATCCTCGTCAAGATCGCCCCGGACCTGACCGAGACGGCGATCGCCGAGCTGCTGGAGGTCTGCCTGGACCGGGGCGCCGCCGGCGTGATCGCGACGAACACGACTCTCGCCCGCGACGGGCTGGCCTCCGTCGACACGCCGCGCGCAGGCGAGGCGGGCGGCCTCTCCGGGCGTCCGCTGACCGACCGGGCCCGCGCCGTCGTCTCCTTCGTGCACCGGGAAAGCGGCGGTGCGCTGCCGGTCGTCGGCGTGGGCGGGATCCTCGACCCCGACGACGCGGCCCGGATGTTCGACGCCGGGGCGAGCCTGGTGCAGCTCTACACGGGTTTCATCTTCCGCGGGCCGGCGCTGGTGCGCGCCATCGCCCGGCAGACCCGCCGGTGATTCGCGGATCCGGCCGGGCGGGCCGCCACACGCCCGGGCGTATCGCGGCCACGTGCCCGCCGGTGAGCGGCGGGCTCCCGTCCGGTCGCTCTGCTCTGCTTCCGGGCAGGAAGCGGGCGCCGGCCGGTCCGATGCCGATCGCTGACCCGACGTCCGCCGCTTCCTCCCGGGACGCAGAGCACAGGCGGGCGTCAGCATGTGCCGACGGAAGGGTGGCGATCGGGTGACCCCCGAGGAGATCGCCGGGTACGACGGGGCCCACGTCTGGCACCCCTACGCGCCGATGCCGGCGGCCATGCCGCCATACATCGTGGAGAGCGCCCGGGGCGTACGGCTGCGGTTCGCCGACGGCCGCGAGCTGGTCGACGCGATGTCGTCCTGGTGGGCGGCGATCCACGGCTACCGGCACCCGGTGCTCGACGCGGCCGTCACCGACCAGCTCGCCCGGATGAGCCACGTGATGTTCGGCGGCCTCACCCACGAGCCCGCGGTCACGCTGGCCCGGACCCTCGTGGAGCTCACCCCGCCCGGCCTGGAGCACGTGTTCCTCTGCGACTCCGGCTCGGTCAGCGTCGAGGTCGCGATCAAGATGTGTCTGCAGTACCAGCGGGGCCGCGGCCGTCCGGCCAAGCGGCGGCTCGCCACGTGGCGGGGCGGCTACCACGGGGACACCTTCCACCCGATGAGCGTCTGCGACCCCGAAGGGGGCATGCACCACCTCTGGACCGGCGTACTGCCCCGGCAGATCTTCGCGCCCCCGCCGCCCGACGGCGTCGACGCCCCCGTCGACGAGGCGTACGTCGCCGCGCTGACCGACGCGGTGGCGCGGCACGCCGACGAACTCGCCGCGGTCATCGTCGAGCCCGTCGTGCAGGGCGCGGGTGGCATGCGCTTCCACAACCCGGCCTACCTGCGGGTGCTGCGCGAGGTGACCGCCGCGCACGACGTGCTGCTCATCTTCGACGAGATCGCGACCGGCTTCGGCCGTACCGGGGCGCTCTTCGCCGCCGACCACGCCGGGGTGACCCCGGACGTGATGTGCGTGGGCAAGGCGCTCACCGGGGGCTACCTGACGCTGGCCGCGGCGCTCTGCACGCCGGCGGTCGCCGCGGGGATCTCGGCCGGGGGAGTGCTCGCGCACGGTCCGACCTTTATGGGCAATCCGCTCGCCTGTGCGGTCGCCAACGCCTCCATCGGCCTCCTGCGCGCCTCAACATCCCCAACGGGGGGTTGGGCGAGCCCTGCGCGTCACGGGGGCGGAACGGGCGACTGGGCGGGTGCGGTGACGCGGATCGAAGCCGGCCTGCGCGCCGGGCTGGCGCCGTTGGCCGACGCGCCCGGCGTGAGCGACGTCCGCGTGCTCGGCGCGATCGGGGTCGTGCAGCTGGACCGGGAGGTCGACATTCCGGCCGCGACGGCGGCCGCGGTCGCCGAGGGCGTCTGGATCCGGCCCTTCCGCGATCTGATCTACACCATGCCGCCGTACGTGGCGGACGACGAGGACATCGCGCGGATCGCCCGCGCGATCGGCGCGGCCGCCGCGGCGGCCTGAACGACAGGGGTACGGCATGGAGACCTTCGGCGTACGGCTGCACCGGGCGGTCCGCGAACGGGGGCCGCTCTGCGTCGGCATCGATCCGCACGCGTCGCTGCTGGAGCGCTGGGGGCTCGCGGACGACCTCGACGGGCTCACCCGCTTCACCGGGACCGTCGTCGAGGCCCTCGCCGACCGGGTCGCCGTCTTCAAACCGCAGTCCGCGTTCTACGAGCGTTTCGGCTCCCGCGGAGTGGCCGTGCTTGAGTCAACTATCCGACAGTTGCGTGAGGCCGGTGCGCTCGTCCTGCTCGACGTCAAGCGCGGCGACATCGGCTCGACCGTCGCCGCGTACGCCGCGGCGTACCTTGATCCGGCCAGTCCGCTGCACGTCGACGCGATCACCGCCAGCCCCTATCTGGGCGTCGGCGCGCTCGCACCGATGTTCGACACCGCCGCCGCGCACGGCGGCGGCGTCTTCGTGCTGGCGCTGACCTCCAATCCCGAGGGACGCGACGTCCAGCACGCGCGCACGGCCGACGGGCAGACCGTCGCCCAGACGGTGATCGATGCGATTTCCCAGCTCAATAGGGGTGCTGAGCCGCTCGGCAGCTTCGGACTGGTGGTCGGCGCGACGATCGGTGACACAGGTCACGATCTTTCCGGCGTCGGCGGTCCGCTCCTCGCGCCGGGGCTCGGCGCCCAGGGCGCGACCGCCGCTGACCTGCGTACGGTCTTCGGCACGGCGCTGCCGTCGGTCTTGCCGACGTACTCCCGAGAGGTGCTCGGCGCGGGTCCCACAGCGCCGGGTCTGCGTGCCGCGACCGACCGTGTGCTGGCCGAATGTCGGGCCGCGCTGGGTGTCGCGGCTGAGTGACCGGCCCGTCCTGTTTAAGTGATCATGGCGTGCCCACGTTGCCGAAAACGCCGCTGGCCGCTAGTTTTCCCCGCGCTGGGAACCACATGCCCCTTTGGTTCACAGCCACATCACGTTTCACAGCTGCGGCGGTGCGCCCCGCCCGTCGCAATAGGGACCTGAGGAGAACTGGTGCCGCTCCCGTCACTGACCCCCGAACAGCGTGCTGCAGCGCTCGAGAAGGCCGCGGAGATCCGCAAAGCCCGTGCCGAGCTGAAGGATCAGCTCAAGCAGGGCAAGACCACCCTCGCCGCGGTGCTGGACCGGGCGGAGGCCGACGACGTTGTCGGCAAGCTCAAGGTTTCGGCCGTCCTCCAGGCGATGCCGGGCATCGGCAAGATCCGGGCGACCCAGATCATGGAGAAGCTCAAGATTGCCGACAGCCGGCGCCTGCGGGGCCTCGGCGAGCAGCAGCGCAAGGCGCTGCTTGGGGAGTTCGCTGCGAACTGATTCGCAGGACCGTGTAGAAACAAGCAGTGAGCATGGATGACGACGCGCGCCCGGCAGCTCGGCTCACTGTCCTTTCCGGCCCCTCCGGGGTCGGCAAGGACAGTGTCATCGAGCTGATCCGGGCGCGCTCGCCGTGGGTCTGGCTATCGGTGTCAGTCACCACGCGAAAGATGCGCGACTACGAGGTCGACGGGGTGCACTACTACTTCGTCGACCGCCCCGAGTTCGAACAGATGATCGCCGACGGCCAGCTGCTGGAGTGGGCCGAGTTCGCGGGAAACCTCTACGGCACACCGCGTGCCGCGGTGGAGGCCCGCCTGCACAACGGCGAGCCGGTCCTGTTGAAGATCGACCTACAGGGCGCGCGGCAGGTCCGGGCCAGCATGCCCGAGGCGCAGCTGGTCTTCCTGGCGCCGCCGAGCGTCGAGGAGCTCAAGCGCCGGCTGATCGGGCGCGGCACCGACGACGACGAGACGATCCGGCGTCGGCTGGTGCACGCCGACGAGGAGCTCGCCGCCGAGCACGAGTTCGATGTAACGGTGGTCAACGACCAGGTCGAGCGGGCGGCTGAAGAGCTGGTAGGCTTGCTCGGTTCATCGTTTTTGACCCCTGCCCAACCGCAGAGCTCCGCCTGAGCAGATCTGCCCGGGAGCCTGTCGCCGGCCGACGATACAGAGGTTGCACACACGTGGGATCCATCGCGAATCCGGAAGGCATCACCAACCCGCCGATCGACGAGCTCTTGGAGAAGACCACGTCGAAGTACGCGCTGGTGATCTTCGCTGCCAAGCGCGCGCGACAGGTCAACGCCTACTACAGCCAGCTCGGTGAGGGCCTGCTCGAGTACGTGGGTCCGCTGGTGGAGACCACCCCGCAGGAGAAGCCGCTCTCGATCGCCATGCGGGAGATCAACGCCGGGCTGCTCACCGCTGAGCCGACCGACCAGCCCTGATCGTCCGGCTGCCGGCGCGATGGCTCCCCGTGTAGTCCTCGGCGTCGCCGGCGGGATCGCCGCCTACAAGGCGTGCGAGCTGCTGCGCCTCTTCACCGAGTCCGGCCACCGGGTGCGGGTGGTGCCGACCGCTTCGGCGTTGCGCTTCGTCGGGGCGCCGACCTGGGCGGCGCTCTCCGGCCAGCCGGTCGCCGATGACGTCTGGTCGGACGTGCACGAGGTCCCGCACGTCCGGCTCGGCCAGGAGGCCGACCTCGTCGTCGTCGCGCCCACGACCGCCGACGTGCTGGCCAAGGCGGCCCACGGGCTCGCTGATGACCTGCTCACCAACACCCTGCTGACCGCCCGCTGCCCGGTCGTGCTGGCGCCCGCCATGCACACCGAGATGTGGGAACATCCCGCCACCGTCGACAACGTGGCGACGCTGCGCCGTCGGGGTGTGCTGGTGATCGAGCCCGCTGTCGGTCGGCTGACCGGCGTCGACACGGGCAAGGGGCGGCTCCCCGATCCGGCGCAGATCTTCGCGTTCGCCCGTCGGGTCCTCGCCCGCGGCGCCGCCGCGCCACCCGATCTGGCCGGACGGCACGTCGTCGTCACCGCCGGCGGCACCCGTGAGCCGCTCGACCCCGTCCGCTTCCTCGGCAACCGGTCCTCCGGGAAACAGGGCTACGCCTTCGCCCGCACCGCCGCCGCGCGCGGCGCCCGGGTGACGCTCGTCTCCGCCAACGTGACGCTCGCCGACCCGGCCGGGGTCGATCTCGTCCGGGTGGGCACGACCGAGGAGTTGCGGGTGGCGACCCTGGCGGCGGCGGCCACGGCCGACGTGGTCGTGATGGCGGCGGCTCCCGCGGACTTCCGCCCCGCCACCTACGCCAGTTCGAAGATCAAGAAATCCGATGACGGCGTGTCGCCGGTGATCGAACTGGTCACCAATCCGGACATCGCCGCCGAACTCGGCGCATGCAAGCGTCCCGGCCAGGTGCTGGTGGCATTCGCCGCCGAGACCAGCGACGCGCTGGACAATGCGCGGGCCAAGCTCGTCCGGAAGCGGGCCGACCTGATCGTGGTCAACGAGGTCGGCGTCGACAAGGTCTTCGGCGCGGAGACGAACGCCGCCACGGTGCTGGGCGCGGACGGCTCGACGGAGGTGCTGCCCGAGCAGCCCAAGGAGGAGTTGGCCGAGGCGGTGTGGGATCTGGTGCTGCGCCGACTGGCCCACGAATCCTGATTGTGAGCAACCCTCCGGCTTGGCCTCCGCCGCTCCGTGGACGGTGGCTAGACTGCCGCGGGAACTACTCGTTGAGATTTAGGGAGCACCGTGGCACGCCGCCTATTCACCTCCGAGTCGGTCACGGAGGGGCATCCCGACAAGATCGCCGACCAGATCAGCGACGGCATTCTCGATGCGCTGCTGGCCGAGGACCCACGTAGCCGTGTGGCGGTCGAGACGCTGATCACGACCGGCCAGGTGCACGTCGCCGGTGAGGTGACGACGAAGGCGTACGCCGACATTCCGACCATCGTTCGCAAGACGATCGTCGACATCGGATACGACTCGTCGAAGAAGGGCTTCGACGGTGTTTCCTGTGGCGTGAGCGTGTCGATCGGCTCCCAGTCCCCGGACATCGCTCAGGGCGTGGACAGCGCGTTCGAGCTGCGGACCGGCGAGACCGGCGACCTCCTCGACGCGCAGGGCGCCGGCGACCAGGGGATGATGTTCGGCTTCGCCTGCTCGGAGACGCCCGAGTTGATGCCGCTGCCGATCGCGCTGGCGCACCGGCTGGCCCGCCGGCTCTCCGCCGCGCGCAAGGACGGCACGATCCCCTACCTGCGCCCCGACGGCAAGACCCAGGTGACGATCGAATACGACGGTCTCCGCCCGGTGCGCCTCGACACCGTCGTGGTGTCGAGCCAGCACGCCGCGGACATCTCGCTGGAGTCGCTGCTCACGCCGGACGTCCGCGAGCACGTCATCGCCCCGGAGCTGGAGGGGCTGGGGCTGGAGACCGAGGGCTACCGGCTGCTGGTCAACCCGACGGGACGCTTCGAGATCGGCGGTCCGATGGGTGACGCCGGTCTGACCGGCCGCAAGATCATCGTCGACACCTACGGCGGTTACGCCCGGCACGGTGGCGGCGCCTTCTCCGGCAAGGATCCATCCAAGGTCGACCGCTCGGCGGCGTACGCGATGCGGTGGGTGGCCAAGAACGTGGTCGCCGCCGGGCTCGCCGAGCGCTGCGAGGTCCAGGTGGCGTACGCGATCGGCAAGGCGCACCCGGTGAGCCTGTTCGTGGAGACGTTCGGCACCGAGAACGTGCCGGTGGAGCGGATCGAGAAGGCGATCGCCGCGGTCTTCGACCTGCGTCCGGCCGCGATCATCCGTGACCTCGACCTGCTGCGCCCGATCTACCAGCAGACCGCCGCCTACGGCCACTTCGGCCGGGAGTTGCCCGACCTGACGTGGGAGAACACCGACCGCGCCGGCGACCTGAAGTCCGCGGCAGGAGCCTGACCACCCGCGCCTCGTCCCGTCGATCAAGGACGTCTTCACATGGTTCGATCTCTGATCGTGTGAACACGTCCTTGATCGCGAATGGATTCCTTGATCGACGGGACGACGCCCCGGACGGGCCCGGATAGCTGACGGGCGGGGCGGGGTGGGAGACACGTCACCCGCGCGACTCCGCGAACCTGGGTGCCGTCGCCCGGACAGGGCAAGATGGCGCGGTGACGACCACGCGGAAGCGGAGCGACCGGCAGCCGGCCGAACGGCTGCCGGTCGCCCGCGTCTGCGTCGACGTGCCGCTTCCGCACCTGGACCGCCCGTTCGACTACCTCGTGCCGGCCGAGTTCGCCGACGATGCCCAGCCCGGAACGCGGGTCCGGGTGCGGTTCGCCGGCCAACTCGTCGACGGGTGGCTGTTGGCCCGGGCCGAGTCGTCGGAGCACGGCGGACGACTGGCCTACCTTGAGCGTCTCGTCTCACCCGAGCCGGTGCTGACCCCCGAGATCGCCCGGCTGGCACGGGCGGTCGCCGACCGGTACGCCGGAAACCTGGCAGACGTGCTGCGCCTCGCCGTCCCACCGCGTCACGCCCGCGCCGAACAGGCGCCCGCCGCGCCCGCCGATCCCGCGACCGCCGACGCCGCCACCGAGGTTGCCGCCAGCGCAGACACCGCCACCGGCGATGGCGCCACCGAGGATCCCGCCACCGCCGGGACCGCCAGCATCGCCAGCGCAGACGCCGCCACGGACGGCGCCGCGGCCACCGCCCTGACCGACGAGGGCAAGCTCGTGGAGACCCTGGCGGAGGGGTGGCGCGACTACCCGACCGGACCGGGCTTCCTGCGCGCCGTCGCCGCGGGTCGGGCGCCGCGGGCGGTCTGGTCGGCGCTTCCGGGGGAGGAGTGGCCGGTCCGCTTCGCGGAGGCGGCCGCCGCGACCGTCGCCGGCGGACGTGGCGTCGTCGCCGTGGTCGCCGACGCCCGTGACCTGGCGCGCCTCGACGCGGCGTTGACCGCCGTGCTCGGCCCCGGCCGGCATGTCGCGCTCTCCGCGGCGCTCGGCCCAGCCCGCCGGTACCGGGCCTTCCTGGCCGCGAGCCGCGGCACCGTGCCGGTCGTGGTCGGCACCCGGGCCGCGATGTTCGCCCCCGTCGAGCGGCTGGGTCTGGTCGCGATCTGGGACGACGGGGACGATCTGCACGCCGAGCCCCGGGCACCGTACCCGCACGCCCGTGACGTCTTGCTGACCCGCGCGCAGCTCGCCGACGCCGCGGTGCTCGTCGGCGGGCACGCCCGCACGGGCGAGGCGCAGCAACTGGTCGAGACGGGTTGGGCGAAGGAGATCGCGGCAACGCGGGAGACGCTGCGGGGGCGTACCCCGCAGATCGCCCCGACCGGCGACGATCCGCAACTGGCCCGCGACCCGGCCGCCGCGACGGCCCGGCTGCCGAGCCTGGCGTGGCAGGCGGCGCGCGCGGCGCTCAAGGCCGACACACCGGTGCTCGTGCAGGTGCCGCGGCGCGGCTACCTGCCGTCGATGTCCTGTGAGGACTGCCGCACCCCGGCGCGCTGCCCGCACTGCGCCGGTCCGCTCGCGCTGCGCTCGTCCCAGTCCACCCCCGCCTGCCAGTGGTGCGGCCGGGTCGCCGCCGCCTACGCCTGCCCGCACTGCGGCGGCCGCCGCCTCCGGGCCTCGATCGTGGGCGCCCGACGCACCGCCGAGGAGCTCGGCCGGGCCTTCCCCGGCGTGCCGGTCCGGACGTCCGGCCGCGACGAGGTCCTCTCCGTGGTGCCCGGTGGCGCCGCCGTGGTGGTCGCCACGCCGGGCGCCGAGCCGGTCGCCGAGGGCGGCTACGGAGCCGTGCTGCTGCTGGACACCTGGGCGCTGCTGACCCGCGCCGACCTGCGCGCGAGCGAGGAGGCGCTGCGGCGCTGGCTGAGCGCCGCGGCGCTGGCGCGGCCGGCTTCCGCCGGCGGCCGCGTCGTCGTGGTGGCCGACGGCGGACTGCCGCCGGTGCAGGCGCTGTTGCGCTGGGATCCGGGCTGGTTCGCCGCCCGTGAGTTGGCGGAGCGCCGCGAGCTGGGGTTCCCGCCGGCGGCCCGGATGGCGAGCGTCACCGGCCTGCCGCCCGCCGTCGCCGATCTGCTCGCGGCCGTGCGGCTGCCGGAGGAGGCGGAGCTGCTCGGTCCCGTGCCCGCCGGGGAGGACCAGGAGCGGATGCTGGTCCGGGTGACGCGGTCCCGCGCGGCGGCCCTGGCCCGGGCGTTGCATGAGGCGGCCGGGTTGCGCGCGGCGCGCAAGGCGAGCCAGTCGGTGCGGATCCAGATCGATCCGCTCGAGCTCTTCTGAGCGCCGCGCGCGGTCGCGCCCGTTACCGCGGGGCGCTGGCGATCACGGGCGGACGGTGCTGCGCGGTTTCGGGCATGATGGGGCCCTCAGCGCCCGATGGGGTCTTCGGCGCGCCTGGGAAGACCTGCTCCGGGAAGGTTCGTGCCGTGGACGCTGCCTCCGCCATCGCCCTGCTGATGACCCCCGACGGTCGACGCGACCCCTACCCGACGTACGAGCTGTTGCGGGCGCACGGTTCCGTCGTGGCGGCGGGCGACCGGTTCACCGTCGTCACCGGTTACGCGGCCGTCGACCAGCTGCTGCGCGATCCCCGGATGATCGTGCTGGAAGGCGAGATGCGCGATCAGCAGTGGCCGGACTGGCGCGACAACCGCGCCATCTCCTCGATCGCCATCTCGATGCTGCGGACCAACCCGCCCAACCACACCCGGATGCGTCGCCTGGCGGCCGGCGCGTTCACCGCGCGGCGGATCGCCGCGATGCGCGACGTGGTGACGGCCCAGACCACGTCGCTGGTGGCGGGGATGACCGAGCGGGGGCACGGCGGTCAGGCCGTCGATTTCATGTCGGCGTTCGCCTACCCGCTGCCGGTCGGCGTCATCTGCGCCCTGCTCGGGGTCCCGGCCGCCGATCACCCCTGGTTCCGGCAGCGCGCCGCCGATCTGACCGCGGTGCTGGAGCCGGAGATCAACCTCGACGAGATGGCGGCGGCGAGCCGGGGAGCGGCCGAGCTGGAGGAGTACTTCACCGAGCTGATCCGGCAGCGCCGTGCGGCGCCGGGCGAGGACCTGATCACCGCGCTGGTGCAGGCGCACGACGCGGGCGGGGACCGGCTCTCCGGCGACGAGCTCCTGGCCAACCTCGTACTGCTGCTGGTCGCGGGCTTCGAGACCACCACCAACCTGCTCGGCAACGGTCTGTTCGCACTGCTGGAGCGTCCGGAGCAGATGGATCGGCTGCGGGCCGACGACTCGCTCGCCGCCGCGTACGTGGAGGAGATGCTGCGCTTCGACTCCCCGGTGCAGCTCACTACCCGGGTCGCCGGCGCGTCGGCCCAGGTCGACGGAGCGACCGTTCCGGAGGGCTCCTGGCTGTTGCTGCTGCTCGGCGCCGCCAACCACGACCCCGCGCGCTTCGCCGACCCCGGCCGCTTCGATCCCGACCGGCCGCAGAACCACCCGATCTCGTTCGGCGCCGGCGCCCACTACTGCCTCGGCGCCGCGTTGGCCCGGTTGGAGGCCCAGGTGGCGTTCCCGATGCTGCTGCGCGCCCTGCCGGCGCTCGCCCTCGCCGGCGTGCCGCGACGCCGGGTCCGGCTCACCCTGCGCGGCTTCGCGACCCTGCCGGTCCGGGTGGGGTAAGAGCGGCTCGCGGCGGTGATCGGCGCACTCCGTAGACTGATACGGCAGCAAAAGCCGCCACCGACGAAGGAGCCACCGCGCGTGACCGTTCAGCCCATCCGTCTGTTCGGGGATCCCGTGTTGCGCACGCCGGCCGAGTCGGTGGTCGACTTCGACGCCGAGCTGCGCAAGCTGGTCGCCGACCTCACCGACACGATGCTCGAGCAGAGCGGCGCCGGCCTGGCCGCGCCGCAGCTCGGCGTGGGGCTGCGGGTCTTCACCTTCGACGTCGACGACGTCGTCGGGCACCTGATCAACCCGGTCCTCGAGTTCCCCGACGAGGAGGAAGAGGAGGGCCCGGAGGGCTGCCTCTCCATCCCCGGGCTCTACTTCGACACCAAGCGTCGGCTCAACGTGGTCGCAAAGGGCTTCAACGAGTACGGCGACCCGATGCAGATCGTCGGCACGGGGCTGATGGCGCGCTGCGTGCAGCACGAGACCGATCACCTCGACGGTGTGCTCTTCCTCGACCGGCTCGACCCGAAGGGGCGCAAGGAGGCGATGAAGGCGATCCGCCAGGCCGAGTGGTACGACCAGGGCGCCCCGCCGGTGATCAAGGTCAGTCCGCACGCCGCGGTGAGCCCGTTCGGGCTGGGTGGGTGAGCGGGATGCGCCTGGTCTTCGCCGGCACCCCCGCCGTCGCGCTGCCCGCCCTGGACGCCATCGCCGCGTCCCGGCATGAGCTCGTGGCCGTGGTCACCCGTCCCGACGCCCCGGCCGGGCGCGGCCGACGGCTGGTCCGGTCGCCCGCCGCCGCCTGGGCCGACGAGCGGGGCATCGAGGTGCTCACGCCGCAGCGTCCCCGCGAGCCCGATTTCCTCGACCGGTTGCGGGAGTTGGCCCCCGACTGCGTGCCGGTGGTCGCCTACGGCGCCCTGGTCCCGCCGGTCGCGCTGGAGATCCCGACCCACGGCTGGGTCAACCTGCACTTCTCGCTGCTGCCCGCGTGGCGCGGCGCCGCGCCGGTGCAGCACGCGGTGCTGCACGGCGACGCGGTGACCGGCGCGAGCGTCTTCCAGCTCGAGGCGGGGCTCGACACCGGTCCCGTCTTCGGCGCCCTGACCGATGAGATCCGGCCCACCGACACCTCCGGCGATCTGCTGGAGCGCCTCGCCGTCTCCGGCGCACAGCTGCTGGTGGCGGTCCTCGACGCGATCGAGGCCGGCAGGGTGCGCGCCGAGCCACAGCCGGCCGACGGTGTCTCCCTGGCGCCGAAGCTGACCGTCGAGGACGCGCAGATCCGTTGGGCGGAGCCGGCCTTCGCGGTGGACCGGCGGATCCGGGCCTGTACGCCCGCGCCGGGCGCGTGGACGACGTTCCGCGACGAGCGGGTGAAGCTCGGTCCGGTGCTGCCGGCCGCCGACGGACCCGACCTCAAGCCCGGGGAACTCCTGGTCGGACGCGGCCACGTGCTGGTCGGCACCGCGACCACCCCGGTCACGCTGGGCGAGGTCCGGGCCGCGGGCAAGAAGGCGATGCCGGCGCCCGACTGGGCGCGCGGCGTACGAGTGCAGACCGGGGAGAGGTTCGCGTGACTGATCGCCCCCACAGCACGGGACGTCCGCAACGCGCGGGACGCCCCGGCGATGACCGCTCCGGTCGCCCGGCCCGTCCGGCGCGGGCGGCGGACCTGCCGCGGCAGGCCGCATACGAGGCGATCGCGGCAGTGCACCGCGACGACGCGTACGCGAACATCGTGCTTCCGTCGATTCTGCGCGACCTGCGGCTGTTCGGCCGCGACGCCGCCTTCGCCACCGAGCTCACCTACGGCACGCTGCGCGCCCTCGGCACGCTCGACGCGATCATCGCCGCGGCCGCCGAGCGGCCGGTGGACCGGATCGACCCGCCGGCCCGCGACGCCCTCCGGCTGGGCGCCTACCAACTGCTGCACACGCGGGTGCCCCCCCACGCGGCGGTCTCCTCCACCGTCGATCTCGTACGGTCGGTCGCGCCGGCGGCCACCGGATTCACCAACGCGGTGATGCGCGAGATCACCACCCGCGATGTGGACGCCTGGGTGGAGCAGCTCGCCCCGCCGTACGACACCGATCCGATCGGGCACCTCGCCCTGGCCTACAACCATCCGCAGTGGATCGTCCGGTCGTTCCAGGAAGCGCTCGGTGGTGACCTGGGGGAGACGACCCGACTGCTGATCGAGAACAACGAGCGTCCCGCGGTGCACCTCTGCGTGCGGCCGGGCCGCGCCGATGTGATCGAGCTGGCCGACGAGGTCGGCGGGGCGCCGGGCGCCTTCTCGCCGTACGCGGTCTATCTGCCCGGCGGCGCGCCGGGTGAGCTCGCCGCGCTGCGCGACGGCCGGGCGCACGTGCAGGACGAGGGCTCGCAGTTGGTGGCGGCGGCGCTGGTCGGGGCGCCGCTGGACGGCGAGGACACCCGCTGGCTCGACCTGTGTGCCGGGCCGGGCGGCAAGACCGGTCTGCTCGGTGCCCTGGCCGTCGAGCGGGGTGCGGCGGTGACCGCGGTCGAGATCGCCGAACACCGCGCCCGGCTGGTCTCGCAGGCGACCCACGGGTTGCCGGTGACCGTGCTCTGCGCCGACGGGCGCTCCGTCGGGGCCGGTTCCGATCTGCCCGAGGGAAGTTTCGACCGGGTGCTGGTCGACGCGCCCTGCACCGGGCTCGGCGCGCTGCGCCGGCGGCCCGAGGCGCGGTGGCGACGGCAGCCCTCGGATCTGCCGCCGCTGACCCGGCTGCAACGGGAACTGCTCGGCGCCGCCCTGCGGGCGGTGCGTCCCGGCGGGTTGGTCGCCTATGTGACGTGCTCGCCGCACACCGTGGAGACACACGTGACGGTCACCGAGGCGGCGCGGCGCTCCGGCGTGCCGGTCGACTTCGTCGACGCCCGGCCGCTGCTTCCCGCGGGGATGCCGGGGCTCGGCGACGGGCCGACGGTCCAGCTGTGGCCGCATCGGCACGGCACGGACGCGATGTTCCTGGCGGTGCTGCGCCGCGGCGAGTGAGCGACGGCGGGTGTCCCGGCCGACGCCGCGGCTTCCCGGTCGACCGCGAGAGACCGAACGGTAGCGGGTGGCGGTAGCGCCGACGGGCCCGTGCACCGTCCCTATCGCAGCGGGAGCACCTTGTCGCCGCCGCCCTGCACCGAGCGGGTCAGCAGCGGGGCGCTGCGCCACAGGAAGCACTGGACGCCGCGGTTGCCCGCGCTCCACGCCTGCTCGTTCGGCGGGTAGATGATGGTGCCCGCGCGGTATTTCGCGGTGTTCCGCGGCACCTTCGCGTAGCTCGCGACGACGTCGAGACAGCCCTTGTGGGTGCGGTCGGAGTCCTTGACGAGGGATTCCCAGGTGATGTCGGGGGCGGTGTAGATCCCGACGTACTCGCTGTGGTGCGGCTTGTCGCAGCCGATCGGCTCCATCCGCTCGACCCTGTCCTTGACGATCTTCGGCTCGAAGCAGCCGTAGGCGAGCGGGGAGGCGCCGGCGGCCGCGCCCGCGAGGCTGCTCGTGCGGGTCACCCGCGCCCCGTCGTCGAGGTTGTCCATCTCGCCGAGGTCGCAGCGGAACCACCTGCCGCCACCGGACCAGGCGTGCTCGGAGGCGATGACGACGCTGAGCTCCAGCCGGGTGCCCCGCCATTCGGCCCCGACGAATTCGGTCGCCTTCTTGTCGCACTCGGCGTAGGCGGCGCGGGCCGCCGGAGAGCCGGCGGGCGGCGGCGTCGCGCGTGCGGCGTGCTCCGCCGTGAAGGTGCCGACGTGCACCGTCTCGAGCACGTGCGACGCGGCGCAGTCGGAGGGGTTGTAGACGCTGACGTAACCGGTGTCGTCCCACCGCTGGTGGCAGATCTTGGCGGCCGGCAGGAACGGCTTCGGTTCGCCGAGCGCCGCCCAGTCGTCGGTGAGGACGCCGTCGACGCCCCCCGGCGTGCCGCAGCCGGCGAGCGCCACGGCCATGACGCCGCCCAGCGCCATCGCGGTCAACCACCGTCGCATCGCAGGCCCTCCCCAGGGACTTCCGGGTCATCCGCGCGCGGCCCGTGCCGCGCCAGGGTGACCCACCGGCGCAGGAGCATATGTCACGGGCGTCCGGTGCTGATGTCCCGTGGCACGCATCCCCGTCGATCGCCTCAGGGCCGTGGGGGATTCGCCGGGTACGCGGGTGTTCGAGCTGCTCCGGTCCGACGCGGGCGGGTACAGCGCACCGCGCCGATGGTCGGGAGGCCGTCCGTTGCGCAGGACCCGCCCGGTGGCGCGTATCACGATCGTGCCGATCATTCGTACACTGGCGCGGTGACCGCACCATCGCCGATCGTCGCGCCCAGCATTCTCGCCGCCGATTTCGCCCATCTCGCCGCGGAGGCCCGGGCGGTGGAGGGGGCCGCGGACTGGTTGCACGTCGACGTGATGGACAACCATTTCGTGCCCAACCTGACCATCGGCCTGCCGGTCGTGCAGAGTCTGCTCGCGGCGACGAGCCTGCCGTTCGACGTCCATCTGATGATTGAGGACCCACGTCGGTGGGCCCCCGCCTACGCCGACGCCGGCGCCTACAACGTGACCTTCCACGCCGAGGCCTGCGACGACCCCGTCGCGCTCGCCAAGGAGTTGCGCTCGGCGGGGGCCAAGGCGGGGCTGGCGATCGACCGGGACACCCCGATCGACCGCTATCTGGAGCTGCTCCCCAGCTTCGACACATTGCTGATCATGACGATCAAGGCCGGTTTCGGTGGTCAGCGGTTCATCCCCGAACTGCTCGACAAGGTGCGCGCCGCGCGGCGGCACGCCGCGAGCGGGCATCTGGAGCTGCGGATCGAGGTGGACGGCGGGATCGCCGCCGACACCATCGAGCAGGCCGCGGCGGCCGGGGCCGACGCGTTCGTCGCGGGCACCGCGGTGTACGGCGCCGAGGACCCGGCCGAGGCGGTCCGGAGCCTCCGGCGACTCGCCGAGCAGACGCCGCGCCAGTGGTGACTGCCGATCCGGCCGACGAACGTGACCTGATCCTCGTCGTCGACGACGATCCGGACATCGCGCGCTTCGTCGAGGTCAACCTCAAGCTGCACGGCTTCGATGTCGTGCTCGCGAGGGACGGCCAGGAGGCGTTGGACCTGATCGAGCGGCAGCGCCCCGACCTGGCGGTCGTCGATCTGATGATGCCGCGGATCGGTGGGCTCGAACTCACCCGCCGGCTGCGCGCCAACCCGATGACCGCGGTGCTGCCGATCATCATGTTGACCGCGAAGGGGATGACCGTCGACAAGGTGGTCGGGTTGACCGCCGGCGCCGACGACTACCTGGTCAAGCCCTTCGACACCGCCGAGCTGGTCGCCCGGGTCGCGACCACCCTGCGGCGCAACCGGGAGTTCCGCGAGGTCTCCCCGCTGACCGGGCTGCCGGGCAACGCCCGCGTCGGACGGGAGATCACCGACCGGGTCCGCAGCGGCACCGACTACGCGGTCGCCTACATCGACATCGACCGGTTCAAGAGCGTCAACGACGTGTACGGGTTCGTCCGTGGCGACGAGTTCATCACCACCCTGGCCCGCTGCCTGCATCGCGCGGTGGTCTCCGTCGGCCTGCCGCCGGCCTTCCTCGGCCACATCGGCGGCGACGACTTCGTCGTGGTCTGCGCGCCGGAGCAGATGCGTCCCCTGATGGAGCGGGCGATCCCCGACTTCGAGCGCGCCGCCGACGACCTCTACGACCCGCAGGACGCGCAGCGCGGCTACGTCGAGGTGAAGGACCGGCGCGGCACCATCCAGCGCGCGGCGCTGGTGACGCTCTCCGTCGGCGCGGCCTTCTCCACCGGCAGCCGCCGCTTCACGGACTCGCGGGAGATCATCGCGGTCGCCAACGAGATGAAGTCGGTCGCCAAGGGGCAGTGGGGTTCATTCATCGCGACGGATCGACGGTTGTCCGAGGACTGACCCTGTGAGGTAGGTCGCCCTCGTGCGTGGGCGCGCCCGTCGGCGTGTAACACTCGGGTAGTACCCACCACGCGCTGGCGGGACTCGGTGTAATTCCGAACCGGCGGTGATCCGCGGCAGCAGCCACGGTAAGCCCGCGACCCGGTCGTCACCAACGGCCGGTGGACCTGGTGTGATCCCAGGGCCGACGGTTGGGGGCAGGGCGGCCCGGTGGGCCACCCGGCGCCCAGAAAGTCCGGATGGGAGACAGCGCGCGGGACGGACGAGCCTATCGGCGGCCGGCACTGTACGCCGCTGTCGAGGCTCACCGGGTCGGCTGTGCCGTCCCCTCTCCGCCGCCGCTCGCTGCCGTCGGCCCTCGCTGTCCGGCCGGCGGATCCTCTCCCCGCCCGCGCGCCACACCGGCACGCGAGGAGAAGAGGGGTCATGGCGAGCGTCTCCCCAGACGAGGCGATGCGCCGCGCCATCGAGTTGGCCAGCCGTGGTCTCGGCTCGACCAGTCCCAATCCGGTGGTCGGCTGCGTGCTGCTCGACCCGGCCGGCGAGGTGGTCGGGGAGGGCTTCCACGCCTACGCGGGGGGCCCGCACGCGGAGATCGTCGCGCTGGCCCAGGCCGGCGACCGGGCCCGTGGCGGCACCGCCGTGGTCACCCTCGAACCCTGCAATCACACCGGACGGACCGGACCCTGCGCCCAGGCGCTCGTCCGGGCCGGCATCACCCGGGTCGTCGTCGCGGTGACCGATCCCAATCCGGTCGCCTCCGGCGGAGTGGACAGCCTGCGCGACGCCGGGGTCGAGGTCCAGACCGGGGTACGCGAGGCCGAGGCGGCGGCCGGCAACATCGCCTGGCTGACCGCGGTCCGGCGGGGCCGGCCGTACGTCATCTGGAAGTACGCCGCCACCCTCGACGGTCGGTCCGCCGCCGCCGACGGCACCAGCATGTGGATCACCTCCGAGGCTGCCCGCATCGACGTCCACGCGCTGCGTGGCACGGTCGACACGATCATCGCCGGGGTCGGCACGGTTCTCGCCGACGATCCGCGGCTGACCGCCCGCAACCTGCGCGACGGCAGCCTCGCCATCCGCCAGCCGTTGCGCGTCGTCGTGGACAGCTCCGGCCGTACCCCGGCGGGTGCCCGCGTGCGCGACGGCGCCGCGCGGACGTGGGTGGCGACCGCCGCCGAGGTCGGCGCGGCCCCCGATGGGCGGGTCGACCTGACCAGGCTGCTGGAGCTGCTCTACCAGCGCGGCGTGCGGTCGGCGCTGCTGGAGGGCGGCCCGACGCTGGCCGGCGCGTTCCTCGCCGCCGGTCTGGTCGACCGGGTCGTCGGATACGTCGCGCCGAAGCTGCTCGGCGCCGGTCCGCCGGCGCTGGCCGGCACCGGCGTGCAGACCATTTCCGACGTCATCGACCTGACGTTCACGGACCTGACCCAGGTCGGTCCCGACCTGCGGTTCACCGCAGTGCCCCGGCAGAGAAAGGGCTGATCGATGTTCACCGGCATCATCGAGGAACTCGGCGAGGCGGGCCGTCTCGACTGGCACGGCGACGGCGGTGTGCTCGCGATCCGCGGGCCGCTGGTCGCCGCCGACGCCCGCCACGGGGATTCGATCGCGGTCAACGGCGTCTGTCTGACCGTCGTCTCGGTCGAGGGGGACACGTTCACGGTCGACGTGATGAAGGAGACCTTCGACCGCAGCGCGCTCGGCGGCCTCGCCGCCGGCGATCCGGTCAACCTCGAACGCGCCGCCACGCTCGCCACCCGGTTGGGCGGCCACATCGTGCAGGGGCATGTCGACGGGGTCGGCGCGATCCTGTCGCGCACACCGGGCGAGCGGTGGGAGGAGGTCCGTGTCGCCCTTCCGCCGGCGCTGGCCCGCTACGTGGTCGAGAAGGGTTCGATCACCGTCGACGGCGTCTCGCTGACGGTCGTCGCGGTCACCGACCCCCCGCTCGACGCGGACCCGGCTCCGGCCGGCGCCGAGCACGCGTTCACGGTCAGCCTGATCCCCACCACGCTGGAACTCACCACGCTCGGGCGCAAGGCCGTCGGCGCGCTGGTCAACCTGGAGGTCGACGTGATCGCCAAGTACGTGGAGCGGTTGCTGCCCAAGCCGGGCGGGCTGCCGCTGGCCGGTGAGGAGCGGTGATGGAACTGCTGCGCTGGCTCCTCGACGCCCGCCTCGAGGTCGCGGGGTCGGCCGTGCTGTGGCGCGAGATCGTCGGCAACGTCTTCGGTCTGGCGTCCGCGCTGCTCGGCATGCGCCGCGTGGTCTGGGCATGGCCGGTCGGCATGTTCGGCAACGCGCTGCTGTTCACCGTCTTCCTCGGCGGGGCGTTCGCCACGCCACAGGCCGTCGACCTGTACGGCCAGGCGGGACGGCAGGTCTTCTTCTTCACCGTCAGCCTCTACGGATGGTGGAGCTGGTCGCGCACCCGCCGGCAGGGCACGTCGCCGGACGGCGGCGCGGTGACGCCCCGGTGGGCCACCGGGCGAGAGCGGGTGGCGCTGGTCGCGGCCGCGCTGCTCGGCACGGCCCTGGCCTATCCCGTTCTCGCCGCGCTCGGATCGTGGGGCCCGCTCCCCGACGCGTGGATCCTCGTCGGGAGCCTGCTGGCCACGTACGGCATGGCCCGCGGCTGGGTCGAGTTCTGGCTGATCTGGATCGCCGTCGACGCCGTCGGCGTACCGCTGCTGCTGAGCAGCGGGTTCTATCCTTCCGCGGCCATGTACGGCGTCTACGGAATCTTCTGCGCGGTCGGCTTCGTCAGCTGGCTGCGCACCTCGCGTGCCCTGACCCGGACAGCGCGATCAACCTCACCGAGCTACGCGGAGGCCATCGCATGAACGACTTCGGCACCATCGAACGGGCGCTCGCCGACATCGCGGCGGGACGGCCGGTGGTCGTCGTCGACGACGCCGACCGGGAGAACGAGGGCGACCTGATCTTCGCCGCGGAGCTGGCGACGCCGGAGCTGCTGGCCTTCACCGTCCGTTACACCTCCGGGTTCATCTGCGCGCCGCTCACCGAGGAGGACGCCGACCGGCTCGAACTGCCGCCGATGTACCACACCAACCAGGACCGGCGGGGCACCGCGTACACGGTCACGGTCGACGCGCGCGAGGGGGTCAGCACGGGCATCTCGGCCGCGGACCGGGCGCACACCATCCGGTTGCTGGCGGACCCGTCGACCAACCCGGTCGACCTGGCCCGCCCCGGACACGTGGTGCCGTTGCGGGCCAAGCCGGGCGGCGTGCTGCGCCGGCCGGGGCACACCGAGGCCGCGATCGACCTGGCCCGGCTCGCCGGGCTGCGTCCCGCCGGGGTGCTCTGCGAACTGGTCAACGACGACGGCACGATGATGCGCCTGCCGGATCTGCAGAAGTTCTCCGCCGAGCACGGCCTGACGCTGATCAGCATCGCCGACCTGATCGCCCACCGCCGGCACACGGAGCAGCAGATCGAGCGGGTCGTCGAGGCGCGCATCCCCACCGAGCACGGCATCTTCCGGGCCGTCGGCTACCGCGCCGAGTACGACGCGGCCGAGCACGTGGCGCTGGTCTACGGCGACCTGACCGACGGTCAGGACGTGCTGGTCCGGGTGCACTCCGAATGCCTCACCGGCGACGTCTTCGGCTCGTTGCGTTGCGACTGCGGTCCGCAGCTCAACGCGGCGCTGGCCCGGGTCGCCGAGGAGGGGCGCGGGGTGGTGCTCTACATGCGCGGACACGAGGGGCGGGGGATCGGCCTGCTGCACAAGCTGCAGGCGTACCAGCTGCAGGACCTCGGACGGGACACCGTCGACGCCAACCTGGAGCTGGGTCTGCCGGCGGACGCCCGCGACTACGGCACCGGCGCCCAGATCCTCTCCGAGCTGGGGGTCCGGTCGATGCGGCTGCTCACCAACAATCCGGCGAAGCGCGCCGGGCTGGAGGGGTACGGCCTGACCGTGGTCGGCCGCGAGGGGATGCCGGTGCGCCAGCACCCGGAGAACGTGCGTTACCTGCGGACGAAGCGGGACCGGATGGGTCACCTGCTTGAACTGGACGACATCGCGGAAGGGCTCGCATAGTGGCTGGTTTCGGGGAACCCGGGCTGGAGACGGTCGACGCGCACGGCCTCACGGTCGGTGTGGTCGCCACGCGCTGGCACAGCGATCTCGTCGACCAGATGCTCGACCGGGCGGTGGCGGCGGCGAAGGCGTCCGGAGTGGACGACGTCGTGGTGGCGCGGGTCGCCGGCTCCGTGGAGCTGCCGGTCGTGGCGCAGGCCCTCGCCCGCCGCTGCGACGTGGTGGTCGCGCTCGGCGTGGTCGTCCGCGGGCAGACGCCGCACTTCGACTACGTGTGCCAGTCGGTGACCGACGGGCTGACCCGCGTCGCGCTCGACGAGTCGACTCCGGTCGGCAACGGTGTGCTGACGGTCAACACGATCGAGCAGGCGCGCGACCGTGCGGGCCTGCCCGGTTCGGCCGAGGACAAGGGGTGGGCGGCGACGGTGGCCGCCCTGGACGCCGTCCTCGCGATCCGAACCCTGCACACCGCCTGACGATTCCGGGTTCGTGGTGATCAGGGGATGCGCAGCCCGCTGCGGATCGCCTGATCATGCCGGAGCGTCTAGAGGCGACCGGCCTCGATGATGCGACGCAGGAACTGGCGCGTACGGGGCTGGGTCGGCTCGCCCAGCACCTGCTCCGGCGGCCCCTGCTCGATCACCCGTCCGCCGTCCAGGAAGCAGACCCGGTCGGCGACCTGACGGGCGAAGCTCATCTCGTGCGTGGCGAGCACCATCGTCATCCCCTCCGTCTTGAGATCCCGGATCATCGACAGCACCTCGCCGACCAGTTCGGGATCGAGCGCCGAGGTCACCTCGTCGAGCAGCATCAGCCGCGGCGAGTTGACCAGCGCCCGCACGATCGCCACCCGCTGCTGCTGCCCGCCGGAGAGCCGGTCCGGATAGGCGCCGGCCTTCTCGGCCAGCCCGACCCGGGCGAGCAACTCGCGCGCCTGCGCCTCCGCCTCCGCCCGGGGCCGACGGTGCACCCGCTGCGGCGCCAGCGTCACGTTGTCCAGCACCGTCATGTGCGGGAACAGGTTGTACGCCTGGAAGACGATGCCGATCCGCTGGCGTACCCGGTCGGGATTCACCCGCGGGTCGGTGATGTCCTCGCCGTCGAGGTGGATCGTGCCGTCGTCGATCTCCTCGAGCAGATTGACGCAGCGCAGCAGCGTCGACTTGCCCGAGCCGGAGGCGCCGATCAGGGCGACCACCTCGTGCTCGGCCACGTCGAGGTCGAGGCCGTCGAGGACGACGTTGCCGGAGAACGTCTTGCGTAGTCCCCGGCAGGAGAGCACCGACATCTATCCCCCCGCCTGTCGGCGTGCGGCGCGCAGCGTCACCCAGTCCGTCACCGCGATCAGTGGGATGGCGAGCAGCACGAAGAGCACCCCGGCCAGGATGTACGGCGTGTAGTTGAAGGTTTCCGCGGTGGCGATCTGGGCCGCGCGGACCGCGTCGATCGGCCCGGCCAGGGAAACCAGGCCGACGTCCTTCTGCAGCGCCACGGTGTCGTTGAGCAGCGGCGGCGCCACCCGGCGGACGGCCTGCGGCAGCACGACGTGCCGCATCGTCTGCCGGTAGGTCAGCCCGAGCGAACGGGCGGCGGCGAGTTGGCTGGGATGGACCGACTCGATGCCGGCGCGGAACACCTCGGCCAGATAGCCGCTGTACGTGATCACCAGGGCGATGCCGCCGAGCACCAGCACCGACGGCATGCCCTGCAGGCGCAGGCCGGGCACGCCGAGGGTCAGCACGTAGAGCACGATGATCAGGGGCAGGCCCCGGAACGTGTACGTGTAGCCGGTCGCCAGCGCCCGCACCGGAAAGAAGACCGGACCGCGCAGGGTGCGCAGGATCGCCACGACCAGCCCGAGTGCGAGCGCGCCGAGCGCGCAGAAGACCAGCAGCCGCACGTTGAGCCAGAGTCCGATCAGGACCTCCGGCAGCGCCGCGCGGGCGATGCGCAGGTCGAAGAAGGACGACTGCACCCGATCCCAGCCGGGCGAGCCGGTGACCGCGACGACGAGCAGGGTGCCGAGCACCCCGGTGGAGGCCGCCGCGATCAGCACGGAGCGGACCGTCTGCCGTCGCCGGTAGGCGGTCCGCTCGCGGGCAGCCTCGGAGCGGGTGTGGTGATCCGTCCTCACGTGAGTTCGGCGGCGCCCGCCGTCTGGGCGAGCCACTGCTTCTCCAGCGCGGTGAGGGTGCCGTCGTTGCGGAGCGCGTCGACCGCCTGGGTGACGCAGCCGGTCAGCGGGGAGTCCTTGTCGAGCACCAGGCCGAACGGCTCGGGGACTCCGACCTGCGGCATCTGTCCGACGATCGTCGCGTCGGTGACCTCGGCGCCGGTGATGTAGAAGGCGGTCGGCAGGTCGACGACGAGCCCGTCGATCTGCCCGTTCTGCAGCGCCTTCTTGGCGTCGTCGTTGGAGTTGTAGACCTGCGGCTTGCCGGTGGGCCTGATCACGTCGGTGATCGCCTGGTAGCTGGTGGTGCCGACCTGGGCGCCGAGCTTGGCGTCCTTGAGCTCCGCCAGCGACTTCGCCTTCGCGATCTTCGACGTCTTCAACGCGATGACGGTCTGCCGCACCAGGTAGTACGGCGACGAGAAGTCCACGGCCTTCTTGCGCTCGTCGGTCACCGAGAACTGGTTGATGTCGAAGTCGTACGTCTTCGGGCCGGGCGCGATGGCGTTGTTGAAGGTGACCCGGGTCCAGACCACGTCCTCCCTGGCGTACCCGAGCTTCTCGGCCACGGCGTAGGCGACGGCGGACTCGAAGCCCTTGCCGTTCTCCGGCTTGTTGTCGGAGAACCACGGCTCGTACGCCGGGTCGTCGGTGCCGACGGTCAACTTGCCGCCGGCTCGGGTCTTCAGCGTGTCCTTGCCGCAGGCGGGGCCGCTGGCGCTGGGGGTGGAAGGGGTCGGTTCCTGCGGGGCGCAGCCGACGAGGGCGGCGAGGAACACGGTCGCGGTCACGAGAGTGACGGGCACGGATCGGCTAGCCATGGCGGACAGCATATGGCCGGGTGAGCGCGCCGCCGGTCCTCGTCCCACCAGGGGAAACATCGAGTTGGCCACAATTTCTCCGGGTCCCTCGGGGCGCGGGCGGCGCCCCGGGTCCACCTGGTGGGCCGCGGGGCGACCCGGCCGGCGACCGGGGGAGACCCGGCTGGGAGAATCCAGAACCGTGAAGACGTTCGAGGAGCTGTTCGCCGAGCTGCAGGCCAAGGCGTCCGCCGGCACGCCGGGTTCGGGGACGGTGGCCGCGCTGGAGCGCGGCGTGCACGCGATCGGCAAGAAGGTCGTCGAGGAGGCGGCCGAAGCGTGGATGGCGGCCGAGCACGAGGGGCCGGAGCGCGCCGCGGAGGAGATCTCCCAGCTGCTCTACCAGGCTCAGGTGCTGATGCTCGCTACCGGACTGGAGCTCAAGGACGTCTACCGACATCTGTGATGTGCCCTCGCGAAGAATCCCTTTCGATCGAAGGAGCACCGTCAGATGCTGCGCATCGCCATCCCCAACAAGGGCACCCTGTCCGCGCCCGCCGCGCGGATGCTGCGCGAGGCGGGTTACGCCCAGCGCACCGACGACCGTGACCTGGTCTGCCGCGACGAGGTCAACGACGTCGAGTTCTTCTACCTGCGCCCCCGCGACATCACCACCTATGTGGGCTCCGGCGATCTCGACCTCGGGATCACCGGCCGGGACCTGCTCGTCGACGCCGGCGCGCAGGCCGAAGAGGTGCTCGACCTGGACTTCGGTGGCGCGACGTTCCGCTTCGCCGCCCGCCCGGAGACGCTGTCGACGGTCCAGGAGATCAACGGCCGCCGCATCGCCACCTCCTATCCGGGCGTCGTCGAGCGGTACCTCGCCGAGCACGGGCTCACCGGCGACGTGGTCCGGCTCGACGGGGCGGTGGAGAACGCCGTCCGCCTCGGGGTGGCCGACGTGGTCGCCGACGTCGTCTCGACCGGCGCGACGCTGCGCCAGGCCGGGCTGGCGATCGTCGGTGAGCCGCTGCTGCGCTCCATGGCGGTGCTGATCCGCCGGATCGGTGCGCCCGGCGGCGGCCAGATCGACCAGCTCACCCGCCGGTTGCAAGGGGTGCTCGTCGCCCGGCGGTACGTGATGCTCGCCTACGACGTCCGCGCCGACCTGCTCGACCAGGCCAGCGCGCTGACCCCCGGCATCGAGTCGCCGACCATCTCGCCGCTGCACCGGGAGGGCTGGGTCGCGGTGGAGGCGATGGTCCGTCGGGCGGAGATGCACCGGATCATGGACGAGCTGTACGACCTGGGAGCGCGTGCGATCCTGGTCACAGACATCGCGGCCTGTCGCCTGTGAAGCTGCCGGACATGAAGCGTCCCGGCAGGAAACGTTCCGCGATGAGGTCTTCCCGGACGGCAGCGGCCGGCAAGACGAGCGCATGAAGACGCTGCCGCCGTGGGCGGCGCTCTGCCTCGCCGGCGCGGGCGGCGTCACCTCCGCCGCGCAGAGCGCCATCAACGCCGAGTTGGGCGCCCGGGTCGGCAACGCCGCGATGGGCGCCGTGGTGAACAACCTCGGTGGCTCCCTGCTCGTGCTCGTGGGACTCTTCGCCATGCCGTCGATGCGCGGCGGGCTGCGTACCCTGCGGCATGCCCACCTGCCGTGGTGGGCCTACCTGGGCGGGGCGGGCGGAGCGTTCTTCGTGACGGCGGCGACCTACACGGTGCCGGTGCTCGGGGTCGCCGTCTTCACCATCGCCCAGGTGGCCGGCAACAGCATGGGTGGACTGGCCGTGGACCGCACCGGGCTCGCCCCCGCCGGGCGGCTCGCGTTGACCGGGCCGCGGGTGGCCGGCGCGCTGCTCGGCATCGCGGCGGTCGGGCTGTCGCAGCTCGGCCGCCCGATCGGCGATCTCGCCGTCGGCGTGGTCCTGCTCGCCATGGCCGGCGGGCTGGCCGTGGCGCTGCAGTCGGCGCTCAACGGCCGGGTCTCCGCCGCGAGCAGCACCGCGGCCGGCACGGCGGTCAACTTCGCGGTGAGCACGCCGCTCGTGCTCGTCGCGGCGGCGGCGCTCGGCGCGTTCGGCGCCGCCGCGTCGGCGCCCTGGCCGAGCGAGTGGTACCTCTATCTCGGTGGCCTGTTCGGCGTCTGCATCGTGGTGATCCTGCTGGTCAGCGTCCGCTCGGTCGGGGTGCTGCGCACCGGGTTGAGCGTGGTCGGCGGTCAGCTCGCCGGCGCGATGCTGCTCGACCTGCTGATCCCGGGCAAGCCCGGTATCAGCGGCGCGCTGCTGATCGGGGCGGTGCTGACGCTGGCCGCCGTCGTGGTCTCCGGCCGCGCCGTCCGCCCGGTCCCCACCGGCACCTGACCCCCCACCCCCACCCCCGGCCCCCTGCGCCGCTCGCCGCCCCGTCGATCAAGGGCATATGCGCACGCGTTGATCTCCGATCGTGTGAATACGTCCTTGATCGACGGGGAGGTCCTTGCCACGGGGTGGCGGTGGGTGGTCGGGCGCGCTGGTGGCACACTCGTCTGCGTGACCGATTCCGACGTCGTACGCCTGCGGCCGCACCGGATCCGCGTGATGTGCTGGGTTCTCGCCACCGCGCTCCTGGCGGTCTTCACGCTGGTCGGCACCGCGTTGCGCGGGGGGACCGGCGAGGGCATGGGCACGTTTCAGCGCGGCGACCAGCTCGCCATGATCGGGCTCGGGGTGCTCGGCGCGGCCGGCGTCCTGCTCTTCACCCGTCCGCGGGTGGAGGCGGACGCGCGCGGCGTGAAGGTGCGCAACGTGTTCGGCTCGTACGAGCTGCCGTGGGAGGTCGTGCGGGCGGTCCGCTTCGATCGGGGCGCGGCCTGGGCGAGCCTGGAGCTGCACGACGACGATCTCCTCTCGATGGTGGCGTTGCAGGCGGTTGACCGGGAGCTCGCGGTCGACGGGGTCCGGGCGCTGCGCGCGCTGCACGCGGCGCATTCGCGGGTGCCCGCCGCCGGCTAGTTCGTCGACCGGCCGCACCCGCGCGAACGCGAGCCCCGGTTCGCTGAGACGGCATCCACCTGATAACCTTGCTCCGTCGACCACGCTGTCACTGCGCGTGACAGCTGCGAAGCGGAGCGCCTGCTCCCACCCGCGTCGCCTCTTCGGTGGCCGGGTCCGGTCACCCGAGTCGGGTTCACCCGACCTGGGTTGCGCGTCCTTTTGTGACGCGCGTTGACCGGTCGAGCGGGCCCTGGCATGCGCCGGGGCCTTCTGCTTTCCTGGTCCGGTTCCCATCCGGGAGCCGGTGGGGGTCGGCGCCGCAGGAGAACGGACTCGAGGAGGCCCCATCAGCGTCGAACCACGCGTGAACGATCAGATCCGGGCACGTGAGGTCCGACTGGTCGGTCCTGAGGGTGAGCAGGTGGGCATCGTCCCGCTGGAGCGCGCCCTGCAGCTGGCCGCGGACGTCGACCTGGATCTGGTCGAGGTTGCGCCGATGGCGCGCCCGCCGGTGTGCAAGCTCATGGACTTCGGCAAGTTCAAGTACGAGAGTGCACTCAAGGCGCGCGAAGCCAGGCGGAACCAGCAACAGACCGTCATCAAGGAGATGAAGCTCCGCCCGAAGATCGACCCGCACGACTACGAGACCAAAAAGGGTCACGTGGTGCGGTTCCTCAAGGCGGGCGACAAGGTCAAGGTGACGATCATGTTCCGCGGTCGCGAGCAGAGCCGCCCGGAGCTGGGCTACCGGCTCCTGCGCCGGCTTGAGACCGAAATTTCGGAGCTGGGCTACGTCGAAGCCGCTCCGAAGCAGGACGGCCGTAACATGATCATGGTTTTGGCTCCGCACCGGGCCGTCAAGGCTTCCGCCACGGCGGCCAAGGCGGGCACACCGCGCGAGCGTGAGGGTGCCGAAGAGGTGCCGTCGGCCGAGGCGGCCGAACCCGCCGGGACCACCGGCGAGTAACAGGGGAGAGACGTTTCACATGCCGAAGATGAAGCCCCACACCGGGATGGCCAAGCGCGTCAAGGTGACCGGTGGCGGCAAGATCGTCGCTGAGCAGGCCGGTAAGCGCCACCTGCTGGAGAGCAAGTCCTCCAAGCGGACTCGCCGGCTGACGGGCGTGGTCGAGGTGGCCAAGGCCGACGTCAAGCGAATCAAGAAGCTGCTCGGCCGCTGACGCGCGCCACCTGACCTGAAGGAGTAGTTGAGATGGCACGCGTCAAGCGGGCAGTAAACGCGCATAAGAAGCGCCGTACGATCCTGGAGGGCGCCAAGGGCTACCGCGGGCAGCGCTCCCGGCTGTATCGCAAGGCCAAGGAGCAGATGCTGCACTCGTTGCAGTATGCCTACCGGGACCGTCGTGACCGCAAGGGCGACTTCCGGCAGCTCTGGATCACCCGGATCAACGCGGGCGCCCGGGCCAACGGGATGACCTACAACCGCCTCATCCAGGGCCTCAAGCTGGCCGGGGTCGAGGTCGACCGCAAGATCCTGGCCGATCTGGCCGTCACCGACGAGGTCGCCTTCAAGGCCATCGTCGAGGTGGCCCGTGCCGCGGTCGCGGCCGAGGGCACCGGTGGCGCGGCGGCCCAGGCCGCCTGATCCGCTTCACGTAATCGGGGCGTCTCTCATGTCGATGTATCCGCATGAGGGGCGCCTCGATCGCGTCTGGGATCCCGACGCGCCGCGCTTCACCGCCCGTACCCCCAGGATCGTCGCGGCACGGCGGCTGCAGCGGCGCCGGGAGCGCGACGCGACCGGCCGGTTCCTGGTCGAGGGACCGCAGGCGGTCCGCGAGGCGCTCACCGTGCCCGGCCTGGTCCGGGAGCTCTTCGGCACCCCCGCCGCGTTGGACCGGTACGCCGAGCTCGCCGCCGCGGCGGCGAGCGCCGGGGTGCCGATCTCACCGGTCACCGACGACGGGCTCGCGGCGCTCTCCGAAACCGTCGCGCCGCAGGGCGTCGTCGCCGTCTGCGAGCAGCTCGACGTGCCGCTGGAGCGGGCGCTCGACAACAGGCCCCGGATGGCCGCCGTGCTCGCCGGGATCCGCGATCCGGGCAACGCCGGCACCGTGCTGCGCACCGCCGACGCCGCCGGGGCGGCCACGGTCGTCTTCGCCGGCGAGGCCGTCGACCCGTACAACGGCAAGTGTGTCCGTTCCACCGCCGGCAGCCTCTTCCATCTCGACGTGGTGCGCGCCGCCGACCCCGCCGCCGTCGTCG
Source organism: Micromonospora sp. NPDC049679 (assembly GCF_040659735.1). Classification (NCBI taxonomy): domain Bacteria; kingdom Bacillati; phylum Actinomycetota; class Actinomycetes; order Micromonosporales; family Micromonosporaceae; genus Micromonospora; species Micromonospora sp. NPDC049679. The sequence goes on along the minus strand of NZ_JBFANZ010000032.1, from coordinate 15,658 downwards.
TCGCCCTGCGCGACGCCGGTCTGACGGTGCTCGCCGCGACCGGCCACGGCGAGACCGATCTGGATGAGCTCGCCGACTCCGGTGGGCTGTCCCGGCCGACCGCCTGGCTCTTCGGCTCCGAGGCCCACGGCCTGCCGGCCGAGTTGGCGGAGGCCGCCGACGCCCGGGTCCGGGTGCCGCTGCACGGCCGGGCCGAGAGCCTCAACCTCGCTGCCGCCGCCGCCGTTTGCCTGTACGCTTCGGCCAGAGCATTGCGATCCGAGGAGTCCCCGACATGAGCGCCCGACGGCACTCGTTTAGCCAGCCCGCCGGTACCGGCGGGTGGCAGGGCTGATCCTCTCCTGCTCTCTCCTCCCACCGGCGGGCTACGGCGAAGCCGCGCGTCCGTAAACTCTGATGGCCATTGCGTCCGCGATGGCCGCACGCCGTGAGGGAGTGCCCGCTCGTCATGACCTACCGCAATGATCCGTACGATCCGAAGCAGGTGGCGCTGCTCGACCAGGGCGCCCTGGCCGACGCCGTCGCCGCCGCGGAGAAGGCGTTCGCCGGGGCCGCCGACCTCGACGCGCTCGCCGCTCTCCGCCATCTCCACATGGGCGACCGTGCCCCCGTCTCGCTGGCCCGCCGCGAGATCGGCGCGCTGCCGCCGGCCGCGAAGTCCGACGCCGGCAAACGGGTCAACCTGGCCCGTGCCGCGATCCAGACGGCGTACGACGCCCGGCTCGCCGAGCTGACCGTCGAACAGGCCGAGCGCGTCCTCGCGCAGGAGCGGGTCGACGTGACGCTGCCCTGGGACCGGCGTCCCCGCGGCGCCCGCCACCCGCTGAGCACGCTGATGGAGCGGATCGGCGACCTCTTCGTCGGCATGGGCTACGAGATCGCCGAGGGTCCGGAGGTCGAGCTGGAGTGGACCAACTTCGACGCCCTCAACATTCCGGCGGACCACCCCGCGCGTGGGCTGATGGACACGTTCCACCTGGACCTTCCCGGTCTGGTGCTGCGCACCCACACCTCGCCGGTGCAGGCGCGCACGATGCTGCGGCGCGAGCCGCCGATCTACGTGGTCTGCCCCGGCCGCGTCTACCGCACCGATGAGCTCGACGCCACCCACAGCCCGGTCTTCCACCAGGTCGAGGGGCTGGTCGTCGACAAGGGCATCACGATGGCGCACCTCAAGGGCACCCTCGAACACTTCGCCCGGACCATGTTCGGCGCAGACGCGCGGGTGCGTTGGCGGCCGCACTACTTCCCGTTCACCGAGCCGTCCGCGGAGTTCGACGTGTGGTTCCCGGAGCACCGGGACGGGCCGCGCTGGGTCGAGTGGGGTGGCTGCGGCATGGTCAACCCGCGGGTGCTGCGCGCCTGCGGGATCGACCCCGACGTCTTCTCCGGCTTCGCGTTCGGGATGGGCATCGAGCGGACGTTGATGGTCCGGCACGGGGTGAGCGACATGCGCGACATGGTCGAGGGCGACGCGCGGTTCACGCGCGCGTTCGGGATGGAGGTCTGAGATGCGGGTCGGAGTTTCCTGGCTGCGCGAGCACGTCGACCTGCCCGCCGACCTCAGCACCGAACAGCTCGAACGCGCGCTGGTCAGCCTCGGTCTGGAGCCGGAGTCCATCGAGGACCTGGGCGCCACGATCACCGGGTCGCTGGTGGTCGGCGAGGTGCGCGAGATCGAGGAGCTGACCGGCTTCAAGAAGCCGATCCGCTTCTGCCGCGTCGACGTCGGCACCGCCAACGGCACCGGTGAGCCGCAGGAGATCGTCTGCGGTGCGACGAACTTCGCCCCCGGCGACCGGGTCGTGGTGATCCTCCCCGGCGGCGTGCTCCCCGGCGGGTTCGCGATCGGCGCCCGCAAGACCTACGGGCGCAACTCCAACGGCATGATCTGCTCGGCGCGCGAGCTCGGCATCAGTGACGAGCACGCGGGCATCCTGGTACTGCCGCCGGAGGTCACCGCCAAGCCCGGCGACGACGCGCGCCCGGTGGTCGGCCTCGACGACGTGGTGGTCGAGTTGGAGATCACCCCGGACCGGGGCTACGCGATGTCCGTACGTGGGATCGCCCGCGATCTCGCGCTCGCGCTCGGGGTGCCGTTCCGTGACCCCGGCGCGGTGCCGGCGCCCGGTGCGACGCCGACCCCGGCCTACCCGGTCGAGGTGCGCGATCCGGTGGGCTGCGACCGCTTCGCGGCGCGGGTGGTGCGCGGCATCGACGCCGCCGCGCCGTCCCCGGCGTGGATGGCGAAGCGGCTGACCGTCGCCGGCATCCGCAGCATCTCGCTCGCCGTCGACATCACCAACTATCTGATGCTCGAGCTCGGCCAGCCGATGCACGCCTTCGACCTCGCCCGCCTGCACGGGCCGCTGGTCGTGCGGCGCGCCGCGCCGGGCGAGAAGCTGACCACCCTGGACGGGGTGGCGCGGGTGCTCGACGCCGAGGACATGGTGATCTGCGACGACACGGGCCCGATCTCGCTCGCCGCGGTCATGGGCGGCGAGACCAGCGAGGTCGTGCCGGGCGCCACGACGGACGTGCTCTTCGAGGCGGCGCACTGGGACCCGGTGATGGTGGGGCGCACGGCACGGCGGCACAAGCTGTTCAGCGAGGCGGCCAAGCGCTGGGAGCGCGGGGTCGACCCGGCGGTCGCGCTGGTCGCGCTGGACCGGGCGGTCGCGCTGCTCACCACGTACGGCGGCGGCGCCGCTGGTGGCGAGATCCTCGACATCGATCACGTGCGGCCGCTGGCGCCGGTCGTGATCGACGCCGGGCTGCCGGGGCGTCGGGTCGGGGTGCCCTACCCGCCGGCGCAGGTGACGGATCTGCTGGAACGGGTCGGCTGCGTGGTCGCGACCGAGGGGGAGCGGCTCACGGTCACCCCGCCGAGCTGGCGTCCCGATCTGACCGACCCCGCCGACCTCATCGAGGAGGTCGTCCGGCTCGACGGGTACGACAACGTGCCCAGCGCGCTGCCGCTGGCTCCGGCCGGCCGGGGGCTCACCGACGAGCAGCGCCGCCGGCGTTCGGTGGCGCGTGCGCTCGCCGAGAACGGCTACGTGGAGGTCCTCTCCTACCCGTTCGTGTCGACCGGGTTCCCCGACGCGCTCGGGCTGCCCGCCGACGATCCCCGTCGGGCGGCGGTGCGGTTGGCCAATCCGCTCTCCGACGAGGAGCCGCTGCTGCGCACCACGGTGCTGCCGCCGCTGCTCGCGACGTTGCGCCGCAACATCGGGCGGGGGCAGCGCGATCTGGCGCTCTACGAGATCGGCGTGGTGTTCGAGCCGCGTTCCGGCGTCGGCCGGCCGCCCGCGATGGGGGTCGCCGACCGTCCCTCCGAGGCCGACTTCGCCGCCGCCGACGCGGTGGTGCCGCACCAGCCGTGGCACGTCGGCGCGGTGCTCGCCGGTGAGGTGGAGCCGGGCGGCTGGTGGGGCCGGGGCCGGGCGGCGAGTTGGGCCGACGCGGTCGAGGCGGCGCGGATCGTGCTCGACACCGCCGGCGTGCGGGGCGACCGGGTCGTGGTCCGGCAGGGCGAGCGGGCCCCGTGGCACCCGGGTCGCTGCGCCGAATTGGTGGTGGACGGGACGGTCGTCGGGCACGCCGGTGAGCTGCACCCGGCCGTGCTGACCGCGCTGGAGCTGCCCCGCCGTACCTGTGCGATGGAGCTCGACCTCGACGCGTTGCCGTCGGCGCCGGTCACGCCGGCGCCCCGGCTCTCCGGGTTCCCGCCGGCTCTGATCGACGTGGCTCTGGTGGTGGACGCCGGGGTGCCCGCGGCCGATGTGCAGCGGGCGCTGAGTGACGGCGCGGGGGACCTGCTGGAGTCGGTGCGGTTGTTCGACGTCTACGCGTCGGAGCAGTTGGGCGAGGGGCGCAAGTCGCTGGCCTACAAGCTGACGTTCCGCGCGCCGGACCGGACGCTCACGGTCGAGGAGGCGGTGGCCGCCCGTGACACGGCGGTGGCCGAGGCGGCGACCCGGGTGGGCGCGGTACTGCGTAGCTGAGGCATGAACAGGGCCCCTTCTTGTCCGATTCCGGGCAGGAAGGGGCCCTTTTGCATCCGCCGTTCCGTGGCTCGTCATTCAGTCGAGTGCATGATGTTGCGATTGATCCCGCATCCTGATACCTTCGCTTGCATAGGAATGCGGAATACTGGGATGTGGGGGTGGTTATGGGGATCCGAGTCGCGGTCGCTGGCGCGAGCGGCTACGCCGGGGGTGAACTGCTGCGCCTGATCGCCGGGCACCCCGAGTTCGACCTGGTCGCCGCCACGGCGCACAGTCAGACCGGCGCGCCGGTCTCCGCCGTACATCCGCAGCTCGTCGGGCTGGACCGGGTGCTCGGGGCGACCGAGCCGGCGACCCTGGCCGACGCGGACCTGGTCTTCCTGGCCCTGCCGCACGGCCAGTCGGCGGCGCTCGCTGCCGCCCTGCCGACGACCACGAAGGTGGTCGACCTCGGCGCGGACCACCGGCTGCGCGACGCCGCGGCCTGGACCCGCTACTACGGCGGCGCCCACGCGGGCGCCTGGGCGTACGGGCTGCCGGAGCTGCCCGGCCAGCGCGCGGTCATCGCCGACGCGAGCCGGGTGGCGGCCACCGGCTGCTACGCCGTCGCGACCATCCTGGCGCTGGCCCCGCTCGTCGCGGCCGGCGCGGTCTCGCCCGACGACGTCGTGGTGGTCGCCGCCTCCGGCACCTCGGGAGCGGGCAAGTCGCCGAAGGTCGGTCTGCTCGGCAGCGAGGTCATGGGGGACCTGTCGCCCTACAAGGTCGGCGCGCACCAGCACGTCCCCGAGATCAAGCAGGCGACCGGCGCGGCGACCCTGTCGTTCACCCCGGTCCTGGCGCCGATGCCGCGGGGGATCCTGGCCACCGTCACCGCGTGGCCGATCGCCTCGGCGTCGGACGCGCGCGCGGTGCTGACCGAGGCGTACGCCGACGCTGCCTTCGTGCACATGCTGCCCGAGGGTGTCTGGCCGCACACCGCCGCGACGCTGGGCTCCAACTCCTGCCACCTGCAGGTGACCACCGACGTCGACTCCGGGCGGGTGATCGTGGTCAGCGCGATCGACAACCTCGGCAAGGGCGCGGCCGGCCAGGCGGTGCAGTGCGCCAACATCATGTTTGATTTGCCTGAAGTGTCTGGTCTGTCGGTTTACGGAGTAGCGCCATGAGTGTCACCGCCCCGAAGGGGTTCCGGGCGTCCGGCGTCGCCGCCGGACTGAAGAGCAGCGGCGCCCTCGACGTGGCCCTCGTGGTCAACGACGGCCCCGACGCCACGGCGGCGGGCGTCTTCACCGCCAACCGGGTCAAGGCGGCCCCGGTGCTCTGGAGCCAGCAGGTGCTGCGCGCCGGCATCGTCCGCGCGGTGGTGCTCAACTCCGGCGGCGCCAACGCCTGCACCGGTCCGCTCGGCTTCCAGGACACCCACGCCACCGCCGAGTTCGCCGCCGGCACCCTGACCGCCAGCAACGCCCGACTGCTCGTCGGCGCGAGCGACGTCGCGGTCTGCTCCACCGGGCTGATCGGCGAGCGGTTGCCGATGGACAAGCTGATCCCCGGGGTCCGCTCCGCCGTGCGGGCGCTCTCCCGGGACGGGGGTCCGGCCGCCGCTGAGGCGATCATGACGACCGACACCCGTCCCAAGACCACCGTGGTCGCCGGCACCGGCTGGCGCGTCGGCGGGATGGCCAAGGGCGCGGGGATGCTCGCCCCCGCCATGGCGACCATGCTCTGCGTGCTCACCACCGACGCCGTCGCCGGCTCCGGCGCGCTCGACGAGGCGCTCCGCGAGGCATGCCGGGTCACCTTCGACCGGGTCGACTCCGACGGCTGCATGTCCACCAACGACACCGTTCTGCTGCTGGCCAGCGGCGCCTCCGGCATCGAGCCGACGCAGGCGGAGCTGACCGCGGCCGTGACCGCCGCCGCCCACGACCTCGCGCAGCAACTCGTCGGCGACGCCGAAGGCGCGACCAAGCAGATCGCCATCGAGGTGGTCGGCGCGGCGAGCGAGGCCGACGCGGTGGAGGTCGGCCGCTCGGTGGCGCGCAACAACCTGGTCAAGACGGCGCTGTTCGGCAACGACCCCAACTGGGGGCGGATCCTCGCCGCGGTCGGCACCACGGCCGCCGCCTACGAGCCCGACGCGGTCGACGTGGCCGTCAACGGCGTCTGGGTGTGCCGCTCCGGCGCGGCGGCCGAGGACCGCTCGAAGGTCGACCTCGCCGGGCGGGACGTGACCATCCGGATCAATCTGCACGCCGGGGAGGCGACGGCCACCATCTGGACCAACGACCTGTCCCACGCGTACGTGCACGAGAACTCGGCCTACTCGACATGAGCGTCCCGACCGATCTCACCCGCGACCTCTCGGCGGCGCAGGCCAAGGCCGCCACGCTGATCGAGGCGCTGCCCTGGCTGGCCCGCTTCCGGGGCGCCACCGTCGTCGTCAAGTACGGCGGCAACGCGATGATCGACCCGCAGTTGCAGCGGGCGTTCGCCGCCGACATGGTCTTCCTGCGCTACGCCGGCCTCAAGCCGGTCGTGGTGCACGGCGGCGGTCCGCAGATCTCCTCGATGCTCGGCCGGCTCGGCATCGCCAGCGAGTTCAAGGGCGGTCTGCGGGTCACCACGCCGGAGGCGATGGATGTCGTCCGGATGGTGCTCGTCGGCCAGGTCGGCCGGGAGCTGGTCGGGCTGATCAACGAGTACGGCCCGTACGCCGTCGGACTCTCCGGGGAGGACGCGCAGCTCTTCACCGCGGTGCGCCGCCCCGCCTACGTCGACGGCGAGCCGGTCGACGTCGGCCAGGTCGGCGACGTCGACACGGTCAACGCCTCGGCGGTGGCCGACCTGATCGGGGCGGGTCGGATCCCGGTGATCTCGACCGTCGCCCCGGACGTCGAGGGAGTGCTGCACAACCTCAACGCCGACACGGCCGCGGCGGCGCTCGCGGTCGCGCTGGACGCGCGCAAGCTCGTGGTCCTCACGGACGTGCCGGGGCTCTACGCGGACTGGCCCGACACGGCCAGCCTGATCTCGCAGATCACCACGGACGAGCTTGCCGCGCTGCTGCCGAAGCTGGAATCGGGGATGGTGCCGAAGATGGAGGCCTGCCTGCGTGCCGTACAGGGCGGGGTCCCCGCCGCGCACGTGGTCGATGGCCGGGTGGCGCATTCGACGCTGTTGGAAGTCTTCACCTCGGAGGGGTTCGGAACGATGGTGGTCGCGAACGGAGCGGGCGGAGGTCTCCCGTCATGACGTCGCTGGTCGAGCGCTGGTCGCAGTCGCTGATGGACAACTACGGCACGCCGCCGCTGGCCCTGGCGCGCGGCGAGGGCGCGGTCGTCGTCGACGAGGCCGGTCGCTCCTATGTGGATCTGCTCGGCGGCATCGCGGTCAACTCCCTCGGGCACGCGCACCCCGCGATCGTCGACGCGGTCACCCGGCAGATCGCGACCCTCGGGCACGTCTCCAATCTCTACGTCGCCGAGCCGACGGTGGCGCTGGCCGAGTTGCTGCTGACGCTGACCGGCCGCCCCGGCGCCGTCTACTTCGGCAACTCCGGGGCGGAGGCGGTGGAGGCCGCGTTCAAGCTCTCCCGCCGCACCGGCCGGACCCACGTGGTGGCCGCCGTCAACGGCTTTCACGGCCGCACCATGGGTGCGTTGGCCCTGACCGGCCAGCCGACCAAGGCTGACCCGTTCCGGCCGCTGCCCGGCGAGGTCACCCACGTCCCGTACGGCGATGTCGAGGCGCTGGCGGCCGCGGTCACCGACCGGACCGCGATGGTGATCCTCGAACCGATCCAGGGTGAGGCGGGGGTCGTCGTGCCGCCGGCGGGCTACCTCGCGGCCGCGCGGGAGATCACCACCCGGCACGGGGTGCTGCTCGCCCTCGACGAGGTGCAGACCGGCATCGGCCGCACCGGCCACTGGTTCGCCCACCAGGCCGAAGGGGTCGCCCCGGACATCATCATGCTGGCCAAGGGGCTGGGTGGCGGGCTGCCGATCGGCGCCTGCATCGCCTTCTCCGACTCCTCCGTCGTCGACCCGGCCGCGCTGTTCACGCCGGGCAGCCACGGCAGCACCTTCGGCGGCAACCCGGTCTGCTGCGCGGCGGCGCTCGCGGTGCTGCGCACGATCGCCGCCGAGGGGCTGCTCGATCACGTGAAGCGGGTCGGCGAGCAACTGCGCCGGGGCGTCGAGGCGCTGCACCACCCGATGATCAGCGGGGTACGCGGGGCCGGGCTGCTGCTCGGGATCGTGCTCACCGCGCCCGCGTCCGGGACGGTCGCCGGGCTGCTGCGTGACGCCGGCTTCCTGGTCAACCCGATCCAGCCCGATGTGGTCCGGCTCGCCCCGCCGCTGATCCTCACCGCCGAGCAGGCCGACGCGTTCCTCGCGGCGCTGCCCGCGGCGCTCACCGCCGCCGAGGCCACATCTCGTCCGACGAGCCCGACCGGCGCATCCGCCCCCGACGACATGGACCACCCCTCATGACTCAGCACTTCCTGCGCGACGACGACCTGACCCCGGACGAGCAGTCCGCCGTCCTCGACCTCGCCGCCGCGATGAAGGCCGACCCGTACGGCTACCGTCCGCTCGCCGGGCCGCAGTCGGTGGCGGTGCTCTTCGACAAGCAGAGCCTGCGCACGAGGATCTCGTTCGACGCCGGGGTCGCCGCGCTCGGCGGCAACCCGATCGTCATCGACACCCAGGCCACCCACTTCGGGCGGGGTGAGAGCCTCGCCGACGCCGGCCGGGTGCTGTCGCGCTACGTCTCCGCGATCGTCATGCGCACCCACGGCGATGAGCGGCTGGCCGAGTTGACCAGCGGCGCGACCGTGCCGGTGATCAACGCCCTCACCGACGGCTTCCACCCCTGCCAGATGCTCGCGGACCTGCTGACCATCCGCGAGCGCTGCGGCGGCACGGCCGGCCGGACCCTGGCGTACGTGGGCGACGCGGCCAACAACATGGCGCAGTCCTACCTGCTCGCCGGAGTGACCGCCGGCATGCACGTGCGCGTCGCCGGTCCTTCCGGTTACGACCCGTCCCCGGCGGTGGTCGGCCGGGCCGACGAGATCGCCGCCCGGACGGGCGGGTCGGCGCAGGTGATGCGCGACCCGTACGAGGCGGTCGACGGGGCGGATGTGATCGCGACCGACACGTGGACCTCGATGGGGCAGGAGGGGGACGGCCGGGACCGGCTCACCCCGTTCTGGCCCTACCAGGTCAACGGGAAGCTGCTCGCGGCCGCCGCGGCTGACGCGATCGTGCTGCACTGCCTCCCCGCGCACCGGGGCGAGGAGATCACCGACGAGGTGCTCGACGGTGTGGCCAGCGCGGTCTTCGATCAGGCGGAGAACCGGCTGCACGCGCAGAAGGCGCTCCTGGCGTGGCTGCTGGGCGTCCGCCCGACGCCCCCCGCGGGGGAAGCGGTCGCGACCGGGGGGCAGCCCCGGTGACCGGTCCGGTGACCCGTACGGCCCGGCACGCGCGCATCGTCGAACTGATCCGCGAGAAGCCGATCCGCTCGCAGACGGAGCTGGCCGAGCTGCTCGCGGGGGACGGTGTGCAGGTCACCCAGGCGACGCTGTCGCGGGATCTGGAAGAGCTGGGCGCGGTCAAGGTACGCGGTGGCGACGGCCCCGCCGTCTACCTCATCCCGGAGGACGGCAACCGGCCGTTGCGCCCGGCCGAGCAGGCGCCGGCCCGGCTGGTCCGTCTGCTGCACGAGCTGCTCACCGGCGTCGACTCCAGCGGCAACATCGCCGTGCTGCGCACCCCGCCGGGGGCGGCCCAGTTCCTCGCCAGCGCGCTGGACCGCTCGGGGCTGTCGGAGATCGTCGGCACCATCGCCGGCGACGACACCATCCTCGTGGTGGCCCGCGAGGAGGTCGGCGGCGCGGCGCTGGCCGACAAACTTTCCGGCTGGGCGGCCGCGCAACCGGGGTAACCCCTCGCGCGGACGCGTTACTTGATACAGACAATTGCGAAAGGAGCACCACATCGTGACTGAGCGGGTCGTACTGGCGTATTCGGGGGGTCTCGACACCTCGGTCGCTATCCCATACCTGTCCGAGCAGACCGGCGCCGAGGTGATCGCGGTCGCGGTCGACGTCGGCCAGGGTGGCGAGGACATGAACGTCATCCGGCAGCGGGCGCTGGACTGCGGGGCCGTGGAGTCCGAGGTGATCGACGCGCGCGAGGAGTTCGCCGCCGACTTCTGCCTGCCGGCGCTGCGCGCCAACGCGCTCTACATGGACCGCTATCCGCTCGTCTCCGCGCTGAGCCGGCCGCTCATCGTCAAGCACCTGGTGACCGCCGCCAAGAAGTACGGCGGCACGATCGTGTCGCACGGCTGCACCGGCAAGGGCAACGACCAGGTCCGCTTCGAGGTCGGCATCGGCGCCCTCGCCCCCAACCTCAAGGTGATCGCCCCCGCCCGGGACTTCGCCTGGACGCGGGACAAGGCGATCGCGCTGGCCGAGGAGAAGGGGCTGCCGATCGACGTCACGCACAAGTCGCCGTACTCGATCGACCAGAACCTGTGGGGCCGCGCGGTCGAGACCGGCTTCCTCGAGGACATCTGGAACGGTCCGATCGAGGACCTCTACGCCTACACCGCCAACCCGGCCGAGCCCCGTGACCCGGACGAGGTCGTGATCACCTTCGACTGCGGCGTGCCGGTCGCGATCGACGGCGAGACGGTCACCCCGTACCAGGCGGTCGTGGAGCTCAACCGGCGTGCCGGCGCGCAGGGCGTCGGGCGGCTGGACATGGTCGAGGACCGGTTGGTCGGCATCAAGAGCCGCGAGGTCTACGAGGCGCCGGGCGCGATCGCGCTGATCACCGCGCACCAGGAGTTGGAGGCGGTGACGGTCGAGCGTGACGTGGCCCGCTTCAAGAAGAGCGTCGACCAGCGGTGGGGCGAGCTGGTCTACGACGGCCTCTGGTTCTCCCCGCTCAAGCTGGCGCTCGACGCGTTCATCGACGAGACCCAGAAGCACGTCACCGGCGAGGTGCGGCTGACGCTGCACGGCGGACGCGCGGTCGTCACGGGGCGGCGCTCGGAGGCGAGCCTCTACGACTTCAACATGGCCACCTACGACACGGGCGACACGTTCGACCAGTCGCTGGCCAAGGGGTTCGTGCAGCTGTGGGGCCTGCCGAGCCGGATGGCGGCGGCGCGCGACGCCCGCCTCGGTGGCGACCAGTTCTGACGAGGGGCGGGGCGGAAACGCCCCGCACTCGCAAGAAGGGATCTTCTCAGTGAGAATGGCCGACGTGGACGACAAAAGCCTGACCGAGAACAGCGCCGGCACCAATCGCACCAGCCTGTGGGGTGGCCGCTTCGCCGGGGGACCTGCGGAGGCGCTGGCACGGCTGTCGGTCAGCGTCCAGTTCGACTGGCGACTCGCCCCGTACGACCTCGCCGCTTCCCGGGCGCACGCCCGGGTGCTGGCGCGGGCCGGGCTGCTGGACGCCGAGGAGCTGGGCAGGATCCTCGCGGCCCTGGACGACCTGGAGGCGGCGTGCGCCTCCGGGTCGTTCCGCCCGACCATCGAAGACGAGGACGTGCACACCGCCCTGGAGCGAGGGCTTTTGGAACGGCTCGGCACGCTCGGCGGCAAGCTGCGCGCCGGTCGCTCCCGCAACGACCAGGTCGCCACCGACCTGCGGCTCTACCTGCGTGACCACGCGCGTGGCGTCGCCGCGCGGCTGATCGAGCTGGCCGACGCGTTGGTCGAGCAGGCCGAGCGGCACCTGGATACGCCTGCCCCCGGCATGACCCACGTGCAGCACGCCCAGCCGGTGACATTCGGACACTGGCTGCTGGCGCACGTCCAGCCGCTCCTGCGCGACCTCGACCGGCTGCGCGACTGGGACGTCCGCACCGCCATCTCGCCGCTGGGCGCGGGCGCGCTCGCCGGTTCGTCGCTGCCGCTCGACCCGGTGCAGGTCGCCCGCGAGCTGGGCTTCACCGCCCCGGCGGCCAATTCGATGGACGCGGTCGCCGACCGTGACTTCGTCGCGGAGTTCCTGTTCATCACCGCGATGGCCGGGGTGCACCTCTCCCGGCTCGGCGAAGAGGTGGTGCTCTGGACCTCGCAGGAGTTCGGCTGGGTCGAGCTGGACGACTCGTTCGCCACCGGGTCGTCGATCATGCCGCAGAAGAAGAACGCGGACATCGCCGAGCTGGCCCGCGGCAAGTCCGGTCGCCTCATCGGCGGCCTGGTCACCGTGCTGACCATGCTCAAGGGCCTGCCGCTCGCCTACAACCGGGACATGCAGGAGGACAAGGAGCCGGTCTTCGACGCGGTCGACACGTTGGAGCTGCTGCTGCCGGCGCTCGCCGGCATGATCTCCACGATGACCGTACGGGTGGACCGGCTCGCCGCCGCCGCGCCGGTGGGCTTCACCCTGGCGACCGAGGTCGCCGACTGGCTGGTCCGCAAGGGCGTGCCGTTCCGGGAGGCGCACGAGGTCACCGGTCGGCTGGTCGCGCTCTGCGTGGCTCGGGACTGCGCGCTCGACGAGGTCTCCGACGAGGATCTGGGGCTGGTGAGCGAGCACCTGGACCCGAGCGTGCGCGACGTGCTCTCGGTCCGTTCCGCGCTCGCCGCCCGCACCACGCCGGGCTCCACCGGCCCCGGTCCGGTCGCCGACCAGCTCACGGCGGCGACGGACAAGCTCGCCGGCTGGCGCGAGTGGGCCACCGAGCAGGTCGTCCCCCGCTGACGACGGGCCTCGCCCATGCAGCCGGAGTGGCAACAACGGGACATGTGTCGAGGTGGCCGACAACCTCGCCGGAGCCGTCGGTGATGCGGGAAGGCAAGGACGCGACGGTCCGGTCCTGGCGTTCCGGCCCGCCGGATGGCGGGTCTTCGTCGATGGAGTAAAGGCCGACGCGTTCGGCGAGCACGGGCGCGGAACTGTCGGTGGGGCCTCGTAGTCTCGCGGAATGAGCGAGCGGAGGCACGAGGAGCACGAGCGTTACTGCGCGGCGGTCGAGGACGAGGTCGGCCGCTTCGTCGAGCTGGTGAGCGGGGCGGACCCGACGACGGTCGTGCCAACGTGTCCTGGGTGGACGATCGCCGACCTGATGAAGCACCACGGCACCACGTACCGGTGGCAGGACGAAATCGTGCGGCGCCGACTGCAGGAGCGCATCTGGTCGCGGGACGTGCCGCTCGGCCTACCCGACGACGCGGCCGACTATCCGGCGTGGGTGGCCACAGGGGCGAAGTCGCTGCTGGGCACGTTGCGGGCGACCGACCCGGAGACCCGCGTCTGGACGCCCTTCGGCACCGGGGACCGGGTGCGCTTCTGGCCCCGGCGGGTGCTGTTCGAGGCGGTCATCCACCGCGCCGACGCGGAGATCGCGCTCGGCCGTACGCCGCACATCGATCCCGCGATCGCCGCCGATGGCATCGAGGAGCTGCTCACCATCATCCCGGGGGCCCGCTGGGTGGTGGAGCGGTTCGGCGAGTTCGATCGGCCGGGCGCGACGCTGCACCTGCACGCCATCGACTCGGCAGGCGAGTGGCTCATCACCACCCGGTCGGACGGCCTCACGTGGGCGCGCGGGCATGGCACAGCCGACGTCGCCGTCCGGGGAGTGGCGGGAGACCTGCTGCTGATGGTCTACGGACGCCTGCGAGTGCCCGACGCTCGCCTCACGGTCTTCGGCGACCACGAACTGTTGACGAGCTGGCTGGAGAAGGCGGCGCTGTAGGCGCTGAAATCCGACGGGAAAGGCCAGGGCCCGGTTCGACCGGTGGGTGGGGCTGTGCTCTGCTTGCGCAATGACGGACGACGAGACCAGGGGACTCGGCGAGCTACTCGCCGGACCGGTCGAGCCGGCGGCGCGTGGCCTCCTCGGCTGTCGGCTCTCCGCCGGCGGGGTCACGGTCCGCATCACCGAGGTCGAGGCCTATGCGGGTACGGCCGGCGACGCCGCCTCGCACGCGCACCGCGGCCGCACCCGGCGCAACGCCGTCATGTTCGGCCCGTCCGGGTACACCTACGTCTACTTCACCTACGGAATGCACTGGTGCATGAACGTGGTCACCGGTCCGGAGGGGGAGGCCTCGGCGGTACTGCTGCGGGCGGGCGAGGTGGTCGACGGGCTGGACGTCGCGCGGGCACGGCGCACCGCCGTACGCCGGGATTTAGATCTTGCTCGTGGTCCCGCCCGGCTCTGCGCGGCACTCGGCCTGGACGGTGCCGCCTACGGGCTGTATCTGCTCGGGGATGGGCCGGTGCGGCTGCGGCCACCGGCCGAGCCGGTGCCCGCGGAGGCGGTCGCGGCGGGGCCCCGCGTCGGGGTGACCGGGGCGCACGACCGGCCATGGCGGTTCTGGCTCGACGGCGAGTCGACGGTCAGCCAGTACCGCCGCCACGTCCCGAAGCGTCGGCCCACCATCGGGACCTAACCGGGTTGCCTGTGCGTGCGCCGCAGCGCCTCATCCACGGCCTCCGCAGTGCGTGCGACCACGGCGGAACCGTCGTCCAACAGCAGGATCGGCCGCTGGATGAGTTCAGGCGCCTCGACCATCGCGTCGATCCAGCGCCGAACGTCCCGTTCCTCCCGCGGCCAGTCCGCCATGCCGCGCGCCAGTGCCGCCGGCTCACCGGTGCGGCAGATGTCCCACGGCCGCGCACCGAGCCGACCCAACACGTCGATCAGCTCGTCGGCCGTGGGTGGTTCCTCCAGGTACGGACGCAGCCGATAGGGGAATCCCGCGGCGTCCAACGCGGTGCGGGCGCATGCGGACTTCGAGCACGAGGGGTTGTTCCACAGCTCCATGAAAGGCATCGTCGCAGCCCGAGTCGTCGTCTGGGGTACGGCGCCGCCCGGTGGGCGAGGCCCGGGAATGACGCAGGGTGCGGGCTGGTTGCATCCCTCGCAAGCCTGATCCTCTGGTCGTCCGCTCGGCGGGCGGCGCGTCCGCTCCGGCGGACGGCATGGGGAATGGCGGAGGCCGGGCGTCAGTTGTCCTGGTGGCGAGGCTGGTTCCCGCTGGTGGTTCGTTACGACGGGCCGCCCGGGAATGACCCGGACTCGCACATGGTTATGCCCCTTGGTTCTCGGACGCGTCGCGGGTGACCTGACCAACAGCCCCCCGGTTTGGAGACGCGAGACCGGGCCGGGTAATGTTTCGCAACGGCAGGGAAACGGACGCCATAGCGGCCGGTCTGCTGAATCCCAAGATCAGGCGTGGTGGTTTGCTGCTGCGTGTGTTGGTGGGGTTGGCCGTGCGTGAAGCGTGACAATCTGGTTGATATCGGGTTGACATGGTGGAAGCGGGCGGGTAACGTAGTCAAAGTGCCTGGCGGCGACGCCGGGTGATAATTGAAGCCCCGTCGGGTTGTTTCACATGATTGTGGGATGGCTTGCGGTGTGTGTTTGTTCTTTGAGAACTCAACAGGGTGCTTGATAAGCCAGTGCCAATTTGATTTATTCCCGGGCCGGCTGGAATCGTTTACGGTTTTGGTTGGTTTGGATTCCTTTGGCAACATTTGTTGCCGGGACATGTTTTCCACATTTTTTGTTGGAGAGTTTGATCCTGGCTCAGGACGAACGCTGGCGGCGTGCTTAACACATGCAAGTCGAGCGGAAAGGCCCTTCGGGGTACTCGA
>NZ_JBFANZ010000031.1:0-61155 GCF_040659735.1 Micromonospora sp. NPDC049679 | reverse complement strand
CGCCTGAGGTGGAGCGCGCCGCGGTCTAGTGGGGCGATCTGGAGGTGATGATGCTCGAGCTGCCGCCGGCCGCCCGCGCCGCCGCGCCCGACACGTCCGCCGCCGAGCTGGTCGCCGACACACTCGACGCCCTCACCGACGCCGCCGCCCGGGCCGCGCTGGAGGGCGTACGCCTCACCGAGAACCGGCGGGCCACCGGCACCGACGCCGCCGTACGCGCCTGGCTGCGGGCGCTCACCGGCCGGCAGCGCGACGTCGCGGCAGCCCCCGGCGCGCTCGCCACGCTCGACCATGAGCTGCGCGCCTGGCAGCGCGACGCCGCCGGCAGCCCGGTCCGGGCCTGCTTCCGGCTGGTCGAGCCGGTGCTCGAAGACGACGAGGACTCCTGGCGGCTGTGGTTCGCGTTGCAGGCCGCCGACGAACCGAGCCTGGTGGTCGACGCGGACCGGATCTGGGCGGGGCAGGACGGGTTGCGTGCGCTCGCCCGGCACCTCGACGCGCCCGAGGAGACGCTCCTCGCCGAGTTGGGGCGCGCCAGCCGACTCTGGCCCGAACTGGAGGACGCGCTGCGGACGGCGATGCCGGAGGCGCTCGACCTCGACAACGAGGGGGCGCACCGGTTCCTCCGCGACGGCGCGCCGATCCTGCACGCCGCCGGCTTCGGCGTGCTGCTGCCCTCCTGGTGGCAGCGCCCCGCCTCCCGGCTCGGCGCCCGCCTTGCGGCCCGCACCCGCACCGCCCCCGGCACCGTCGCCGCACGCAGCTCACTCGGCCTGGAATCGCTCGTCGACTACCGGTGGGAGCTGGCGCTGGGCGACCATCCACTCTCCGCCGACGAGCTGAAGGATCTCGCCGCCCTCAAGACCCCACTCGTGCGGTTGCGCGGCCAGTGGGTCGAACTCGACGCGAAGCGCCTCGCCGCCGGGCTCAAGCTG
Source organism: Micromonospora sp. NPDC049679 (assembly GCF_040659735.1). Lineage (NCBI taxonomy): Bacteria > Bacillati > Actinomycetota > Actinomycetes > Micromonosporales > Micromonosporaceae > Micromonospora > Micromonospora sp. NPDC049679. The sequence goes on along the minus strand of NZ_JBFANZ010000031.1, from coordinate 60,220 downwards.
CTCCGCTCCGCCGGCGAGATGACCGTGGGCGACCTGCTCCGGCTCGGGCTCGAGCTGCGGGACGACCCCGATGCGCTGCCGGTGCTGGAGGTGACCGCGGACGGTGCGCTCGGCGACCTGCTCGCCGGGCAGGCGGAGCGGCACCTCGCGCCGGTCGACGAGCCGCCCGGCTTCCGGGGGACGCTGCGCCCGTACCAGAAGCGGGGGTTGGCCTGGCTGAGCTTCCTGCAGTCGCTCGGTCTCGGCGGGATCCTCGCGGACGATATGGGATTGGGAAAAACGGTACAAATCCTCTCGCTTCTCGCGCGCGATGAGGCGGCCGGACCGACCCTGCTGGTCTGCCCGATGTCGCTGGTCGGCAACTGGGAACGGGAGGCCGCGAAGTTCGCGCCGGAGTTGCGCGTACACGTCCATCACGGGGCCGACCGGCCGCGCGGCCCGGAGTTCGCCGCGGCCGTGCGCGACGCGGACGTCGTGGTCACCACCTATGCGGTCGCCGCCCGTGACGCGGCGGCGCTCGCCGCCGTCGACTGGCACCGGATCGTGGTGGACGAGGCGCAGGCGATCAAGAACGCCGCCACCCGGCAGGCCGTCGCGCTCCGGTCGCTGCCCGCGCGGCACCGGATCGCGGTCACCGGTACGCCGGTGGAGAACCGCCTCGCCGACCTCTGGTCCATCATGGACTTCGCCAACCCGGGCCTGCTGGGTGGCGCGCCGAGCTTCAAGAAGCGCTATGCCGAGCCGATCGAGCGGCACGGCGACGACGACGCGGCGCAGCGGCTGCGCCGGATCACCGGTCCGTTCGTGCTGCGCCGGGTGAAGTCCGACAAGTCGATCATCGACGATCTGCCGGAGAAACTGGAGATGGAGGTGCTCTGCAACCTCACGGCCGAGCAGGCCTCGCTCTATCAGGCCGTGGTCGACGACATGCTGGCCCGGATCGAGTCCAGCGCGGGGATCGAGCGGCGCGGGCTCGTGCTCGCCACGATGACGAAACTGAAGCAGGTCTGCAACCACCCCGCGCAACTGCTGCGGGACGGCTCGCCGATGCCGGGGCGCTCGGGCAAGCTGGCCCGCCTGGAGGAGCTCCTCGACGAGGTCCTGGCGGCGGGGGAGAAGGCGTTGGTCTTCACTCAGTACGCCGAGTTCGGCAACATGCTGCGCGCCCACCTGTCGGCACGGCTCGGGCGGGAGGTGCTCTACCTGCACGGGGCGGTGGGCAAGTCGGGCCGCGACGAACTGGTGGCGCGTTTCCAGACCGACGCCGGGCCGCCGCTCTTCGTGTTGTCGTTGAAGGCCGGTGGCACCGGGCTCACCCTCACCGCCGCCAACCATGTCGTGCACGTGGACCGGTGGTGGAACCCCGCGGTGGAGGACCAGGCCACCGACCGGGCGTTCCGGATCGGTCAGCGGCGCGCGGTGCAGGTCCGCAAGTTCGTCTGCGCGGGCACCGTGGAGGAGAAGATCTCCGCGATGATCACCGAGAAGCGGGGGCTCGCCGCGAAGATCGTCGGGACCGGCGAGCAGTGGCTGACCGAGCTCTCCACATCGGAGCTGCGGCAGCTCTTCGCGCTGGAGGCGGGAGCGGTGGTCGAATGACAGATTTCTCGGAGTTCGGCAAGCCGCGCCCGGTCGAGGGCGGCCTGCGGGCCCGGACCGCCCGTGGCGCGATCGGACAGTCCTGGTGGTCGCGGCGCTTCGTCGACGTGCTCGAATCGTTCGCGCTCGGCACCCGGCTGACCCGTGGTCGCTCGTACGCCCGCAAGGGGCAGGTGGTCTCGCTCGACATCGCGCCCGGCGAGGTCACCGCCGCGGTGCAGGGCTCCCGGCCCAAGCCGTACGCGGTGCGGGTCGGGCTGCGCGCGTACCCGGAGCCGGTCTGGGAGCGGATCGAGGTGCTCCTCGCCGTCCAGGCGCTCTATGCCGCCCGGCTGCTCGCCGGCGACCTCCCACCCGAGCTGGAGGAGGTCTTCGCGCAGGCGGGCGCGCCGCTCTTCCCGGGCGTCGTGGACGAGCTGCGGATGTCGTGCGACTGCCCCGACTTCGCGGTGCCGTGCAAGCACCTCGCGGCCACCTTCTACCTGCTCGCCGAGGCCTTCGACGCCGACCCGTTCCAGCTGCTGCACTGGCGCGGGCGCGACCGTGATCGCCTGCTCGCCCGGCTCCGCGAGCTGCGCGGGGCGCAGGGGTCCGTCGCGCCGGTGGCCGCCGCCACGGGCGATCCGGAGATGGCGGGCGCCGGCGCCGGTGCGGCGCTCGCCCTCGCCGACCTGCCCCACCTGCCGTTGGCCGAGGCGGTCGAGCGCTTCTGGCTGCCGCCGGTGCCGCTGCCATCCCGCCCGCCGACGCTGGACGCCGCGCCGGACCTGCTGCTGCGTCAACTCGGTCCACCGGCCGCCGTCATCGGTGGGCCGGGCCTGATCGAGCGGCTGCGCCGCGCGTACGAGCGGTTCGCCGCCCGCGACCCCGCCGCCGACTCGCCTGGTTGATCAAGGGATCGGCAGCGTGACACGCCCGCGCGGAGGCGGCGCATCCCTTGATCATCGGGGTCGCCGGCGCGGTGGTGGACCGGGGTGGTGGTCACCAGGGCCGGGCTCGTAGCGCGAGCACGCCGGCCACGCCGAGCAGCGCGACCGACGTCGCGCCGGCCCCCCAGCCACCCATGACGGTCAGGGCCGGCACCGACGCCCAGAGCAGCAGGCTCACGACGATCATGATGCGGTTGCGGCGGGTGGCGGCGGTGTCGCCGAGACGGGCGACGAACTCCGGATCGGTCATCCGCAACTGACGTGCGATCTGGTCGAACCGGCGCTGATCCTCTCTGCTGAGCATGGCGGTGCCCTTCCCCTCATGCGTCAACTCGGGCCACCGGACGGGTACCCACTCCTTCCGGGGTCACGCCGGTCGGCCCCACCGAAGGTGTCGCGGTGGGACGTGCGCGTGACCGGGGTGATCAGGGAGGTGTCCGCGGACCCGCCGGGACCTGCGGCCTGATCACGGGGGTTCTTGGGGGTGTGGTTAGCCGCGACTTAAGTTTGGCTGTGGTCGCCGGCCGCGCGAAGCGCCGCCGGGGCGGCGCCGCGAGCGCCGAAAGCGCCGGTCCGTCCCGGCTGCGGCATTCCCGCCCCCGCGCCGCCTTCTCCAGTTCTGTCTTAAGTGGCCGCGCCAGCGCATCTTCGTGGTCTTGAAGCAGGTCACCGCCGTGGTTACCGTCCCCTACCACCCCACCGCAGCAGCCGCCGAGCCACCGCCCACCGATACCGCGGCTGCTCCGGCGCACCTGGAGAAACCGGATTGATACATGGCTGACCAGAACTACCGGGAGGAGGAGCCGTACCGCGCTCCGCAGTGGATCGGTCCGCAGGGCCTCGGGCGGCCCGGCACGACGTTCCCCGGCCGCGACGGCTTCCGCGTCGACCACCTGGACATGGACCGGGACCGCGCCGACCGCCACGGGACCGACCGCAGGGGTGGCGACGGAATCCCCGGGTTGGACGACGCCCCGTGAAGCTCTACGCGTGACCCGCGCCGCCACGCGCGCCGGCAGAGGTGGTCGGACCGGCACGGGATCCCGGTCCGGCAATCCGCGATCCCAGGGCCGCCCGCGCCGCGTACCCGGGTTCGTGCCGCAGCGGCGCGGATCCGCCGGCCGCCGACTGATCGTGCTGGGCCTCTGGCTGGGGCTGGTCGCCAGCGTGCTGCCCTGGTGGCTGGAGACGCCGCCCGGCTCGGTGCGTGGCACGGACGCGGCGGTGCTCGCGGCCGGACGGATCACCGGCCTGGTCGCCGGTTATCTGCTGTTGCTGCAGGTGCTGCTGATGAGCCGGCTGCCGCTGCTCGAACGGTCGATCGGCACCGAGCGGCTCGCCCGCTGGCACCGCGACCTCGGGGCCACCGTCGTCGTCGCGGTGCTCGCGCACACCGCGCTGATTCTGGTCGGCTACGCCGCTCTTGAGCGGCGTTCGCTGATCGACGAGGCCGGTCTGCTGCTCACCGAGTACGAGGACATGGCCGGCGCGTTCGCGGCTGCCGGCATCATGGTCGCGCTCGGGCTGCTCGGCATCCGGGCCGTGCGCGCGGCGCTGCCCTACGAGCTCTGGTACTACCTGCACCTGTCGAGCTACGCCGTGCTGCTGCTCGGCTTCGGGCACCAGTTCACGCACGGGCAGCAGCTCTTCCGTCCCGGCCCGGTCCGAGCCGGGTGGCTCGCGTTCTACGTCGTCGTGCTGGCCTGCCTGGTCTGGGGGCGGGTCGTCGCGCCGCTCCGGTTCAACCTGCGGCACCGGCTCCGCGTCGCCGATGTCGTCGCGGAGAGCCCCGACGTCATCTCGATCTACCTGACGGGACGGCGACTGGACCGCCTCGACGCCCGTGGCGGCCAGTTCTTCCGCTGGCGCTTCCTCACCACCGGCTGCTGGTGGCAGTCCCACCCGTTCTCGCTCTCCGCCGCGCGGAACGGGCGCTGGCTGCGGCTCACCGTCAAGGTGGTCGGCGCGCACACCGCGGACCTGCGCGATCTCGATCCGGGGACCCGGGTCTGGGCGGCCGGACCGGCCGGCACCTTCACCGCCGCGCACCGCACCCGGCAGCGGGCGCTGCTCATCGCCGGTGGCAGCGGGATCGCCCCGATCCGCGCCCTGCTGGAGGAGCTGCCGCCGGGCGCCGCGCTCATCTACCGCGCCCGCACCCCGGCCGACGTGCTGCTGCACCGCGAGCTCGACTGGCTGGCCGAGGCCCGCGGCACCGACATCTGGTACGTGATCGGCGGCCGCGACGATCCGGGCCCGCGGCAGGTCATGAGCGGCAGGGGGCTGACCCAGCTCGTTCCCGACGTCGCCCGCCGCGACGTCTACCTGTGCGGGCCGCCCGGACTGATCGAGGCGTCCACGTCCGCGCTGCGCGGGGCGGGCGTGCCGCGGCGGCAGATCCATCTGGCCACGTTCGAGCTGTAGCGGAGGAGGTTCCCTCAGATGCGTCGCGCCGTCTTCGCCATCACCGCTCTCGCCGCCAGCACGACCCTGCTGGTGGTGTTCAAGGGTGGGCCCGCGGCCACCGAGGTCGCGCAGAACCGGCCGGCCGGCAGGACCGGCGGATCGGGCACGCCGGCGATCGCCGGCGCCCCACCCACCGGTCCGCGGTCCGGCGTCGTTCCGACCGCCGGGACCGGGGCGAGCCGACCGGCCGCGCCCCGGCAGACCGGCAAGGCGCCCGCCGCGCCGCCTCCGGCGCGGAAGGCGCCCGCGCCGCCAGCGAACACCCCCTTCACGGTGACCGGTCCGATCGTCACCAACAATTTCGGCCAGATCCGGGTGCGGGTCACGATGACGGGGAGCCGGATCACCAACGTGACCGCCGTGGCGCTGCCGCGGGGGACCGCGGAGTCCAGCCGGCGCAGCGACAGCGTCGACGACCGGTACAGCGGGAACGCCGGGCAGGCCGTGAGCCGGCAGGGCGCCAACCTCGACACGGTCTCCGGGGCGACCGCCACCAGCGACAGCTACCGCAGCTCCCTGGCGGCGGCGATCGACGCCGCCGCCGCGGGTCGGCGTGGCTGAGCAGCGGCCCGGGTTGCGCCGGGTCGAGCAGCTCATGGGGACGACGATCAGTCTCGACCTCGCCGACGACCTGCCGCCGTCGAGGCTCGCCGAGCTCGCGGACGAGGTCTTCACCTGGCTGCGCGAGGTCGACCGGCGGTTCAGCACGTACCGACCGGAGAGTGAGGTCTGCCGGCTCGACCGGCGCGAACTGCTGCACCGCGAGCTCTCCGCCGATCTGCGTACGGTGCTGACCCGCTGCGCCGACCTGTGGCGCGAGACCGACGGCTACTTCGACAGCTACGCCACCGGCCGGCTCGACCCGTCCGGCTACGTCAAGGGCTGGGCGGCGCAGGTCGCCTCCGACCGGCTGCTCGCCGCCGGCGCGCTCAACCACTGCGTCAATGCCGGCGGCGACGTGCGGGTACGGGGCCGCAACGCCGACGGCGGGCCGTGGCGGATCGGCATCCGGCATCCGTGGGACCCGGAGCGGACCGCGTGGGTGCTGACCGGCACCGATCTCGCCGTGGCGACGTCAGGGGTGTACGAGCGCGGTCCGCACGTGTTCGACCCCCGCCGCGGCGTGCCGGCCTGGGGGCTGCGCTCGGTGACGGTGGTCGGACCGGATCTCGGCACCGCGGACGCGTACGCGACGGCGGCGGTCGCGATGGGCGCGGCGGGCGCGGACTGGGTGGTCGGCCTGTCCGGGTACGACTGCGCCGTGGTCACGGAGGACGAGCGCCGCGTCCGCTCCGCCGGGCTGCCGGTGGCCCGATAGCGGCGTTCAGCCCCGCAGCGGCGTGACCCGCACCGGGCGGTGGGTGCCGGCCGGCCGGGAACCGGTCGGGCGTGAGCTGCCCGGACCGGAGCCGCCGGGGCGGGTCCCGGCCCATCGGGCCAGGTGAGAAACACCATCGAGGGACTCGACCCAGTCGATCAACCGCATTACGTTGAGACCTAACATGTCCGCCCCCGCCCGCGCCCCGACCAGGGCCGCTAACTGCGTTAACGACCGCCGAGCCGGGCGGTCGCTGCGTCGCGACCGCGGGACGGGCGTGCCGATACCGCTACCATCGGCGGTCGTGCACCCCTTCGCCGCGCCCCGCCTACGTCGCGCGGTTCAGCCGAGGCAGCGGTCGGGGCAGCCGGCTGGTGGTGAGATGACGCGGCGACGTGTTCCGCGCGTTGATCAACATCCCCTGCACGACGTACGAGTCGGGAAGCTGCCAGCGGGTCTCCTCCGGCGCCACCACCCACCGCACCGGGCCCTCGGGGAGCACCGTCGGTGGCGCGGGGATCCACGAGCCGCGACCGTGCCGCACCACGTCGAGCGAGCCGTCGAATTCGGGGCGGAGCGGGCCACCGGGGCGTACCAGGAACATCCAGCGCCCGTTCGGTGTCACCGCCACCGGCCCGCGGACCTGGCTGTTGCCGGGACCGGCCAGTCGGGCGTGCAACCGGGCCGCGCCGAGCACCCAGAGCCCGAGGTGCGCGGGCACCTCCAGGACGTCGAAGCCATGGCCGGTCGCGAGCAGCACGGCGTGCGGATGTCGCCGCCACCACGCGGCGATCTGCGTCGCATCGTTGGAGGCGGCCTGCTCCCAGTGCTCGAGAGCCGGGTGGCAGCCGGTGGTCGGGCAGCCAGGTCGGCCGCATTCGAAGCGCCCGCGGTCCAGGCGGGCGCCGGGTGTCACTTCCCACCCGTGATTCGCGTAACGCAGGGCACGGTTCCGCAACCGCGTCCTGGTCAACGAGAGCCGATCGCGCCACCCCATGGTTGGACCCCCCCAACCTTGCTGGCCGGCGTCACGCCAGCCATTGATCACCGTCACCGGAACGTCTCATGGTCGTTGCCATTTACAGGCACGTATTTGCAACTTGCATCAAAAATTACGATCGTCGGTCGACGCGGCAACGCACATGCTGTGCGACCAGCACCAAGGAGTGACACTCGCCCGCGCCGCCACGCGACTGAGTCAACAACCGACACGGGGACGTCCGAGACGCAAGGGGGGAGGGGATGAACGTGGATGAGCTGCCAATAGGGCGCCGCGTGGCCTACTGGCGGGGTCGCCGCAAGATGTCGCAGCAGGTCTTCGCCGACCGGCTGGGAAAGTCCAAGAGCTGGGTTGACAAGGTCGAGCGGGGGGTCCGCCGGCTGGACAAGTTCTCGGTGGTCTACGAGATCGCCGACGTGCTGCAGCTCGACGTGCAACTCCTGCTCGGCAAGGAGCCCGAGCGGCGGCCGGACAGCATCAGCTGCATCGACCAGGTCGAGGTGGAGGAGATCCGCGCCGCCCTCGAGCGCTACGACTGCATCAGCGCGTTCTTCGACGCCGTGCCGCAGCCGCCGCCGCTGGGCGAGATCCGCAAGGCCGTCAGCCACGCCTGGCTGACCTATCAGCACGCCAAGTACGGCGTGCTCGCCCGCGCGCTGCCCAAGCTGCTGCGCGACGCGCAGGCCGCCGACACCGCGTACGGCACCGGGGACGAGGGGCGTGAGGGCGCCCATCTGCTCGGGCAGGTCTACCAGATCGCCTCCTCCGCGCTGCGCAAGCTCGGTGAGCACGAGCTCTCCTGGCTCGCCGCCGACCGTTCCATCGCCGTCTCCCAGCGGGCCGGCGACCCGCTGCTCGCCGGGGTCGCCACCTACCGGGTGGGCAACGCGCTGCTCGCTCTCGGGCGGGCCCGCCCCGCGCTCGAGGTCAACGTCAACATCGCCAACCGGCTGGCCCCCGGCAGCGGCAACGACGCTAGTCCGCAGCGGCTCTCGGTCTACGGGATGCTCCTGCTGCAGGGGGCGATGGCGGCGGCCCGCATCGGTGACAGCGCGACCGTCCGTGACCTGGTGCACGGCGCCGACGAGGCGGCCCGCGCGCTCGGCGGCGACCACAACCACTACTGGACCAGCTTCGGTCCGACCAACGTCCAGCTGCACCGGGCCGCCGCCGCCGTCGAACTGGGCGAGGGGCGGTACGCCGTCGACACCCACGAGATGATCGACGGTGAGGGCTTCGCGGCCCTGCTGCCGGAGCGGCGCGCCCACCACCTGCTCGACATCGCCCGCGGCTACACGCAACTCGGCGACGTCGACAAGGCGAGCGAGATGCTGTTGGAAGGGGACCGGCTGGCGCCGGCGGAGATCCGTTGCCGACCGATCGCGCACGAGGTGATGTCCGACGTGCTGCGCCGGACCCGGGGCACGCCGCCGGTGCCGATCGCGGAGTTGGCCGAGCACATGGGAGTGAGCGTATGACGCGGGTCCGGGCGGCATGATCGGGCGATCCTCCACCCGCGGCGTCCTCTACGTGATCTGCTGCGGGTCGCCCGCCGCCCGCAACGTCGACGTGCTGATCAGGATGGCGCAGCACGAGAACTGGGAGGTCTGCGTGGTGGTCACGCCCGACGGGCGCAAGTTCGTCGACGTGCCGGCCATCGTCGTGCAGACCGGATATCCGGTGCGCACCTCGTACAAGAACCCCGGCGACCCGGACGTGCTGCCCGCGCCCGATGCGATCATCGTGGCGCCGGCCACCGTCAACACGGTCAACAAGTGGGCGGCCGGGATCGCCGACACGTTGGCGCTGGGGCTCGTGGTCGAGGGCCAGGGCAAGGGGCTGCCGATCGTCGCGGTTCCGTTCACCAACGCGGCGATGGCCGCGCACCCCGCCTTCCAGGAGAGCATCGCCCGGCTGCGGAGCTGGGGGGTCAGCGTTCTCTTCGGCGACGACGTCATCCCGTTGCACGCGCCGGGCACCGGCGACCAGCACCTCGACAGGTTTCCCTGGCGGAAGGCGCTCGACGCGGTCGGTCTGCGCCTGGCCACCCGCAACCATCACCACTGACGTCGGGAGCGGGTCAGCCAGCGCTGCCCCGTGGATCAAGGTCTTTCCGGTGGATCACGGACGAGTTCACATGATCGGAGATCAATCCATGTGAACAAGTCCTTGATCGACCGGGAAGCGGGGGCGGGGGTGGGTAAGCTGGGCCGCCGTGAGCACAACTGGATCCCCCGCGGTGCGCGTGGCCGACGTAGTGGCAGCGCTGGACCGGCGTTACCCACCGGCCTGGGCGGAGCAGTGGGACCGGGTGGGGCTGGTGCTCGGTGAGCCGAGCGGCCCGGTGCGGCGGGTCCTCTGCGTGGTCGACTGCGTGCCGGAGACCGTCGCGGAGGCGCTCGACGCCGGCGCCGACATGATCGTCGCCCACCACCCGCTGCTGCTGCGCGGGGTCTCGTCAGTCGCGGCCACCACCTACAAGGGCCGGATCATCCATCAGCTCATCAAGAGCGATGTCGCCCTCTACGTCGCCCACACCAACGCCGACGTCGCCAATCCCGGCGTCTCCGACGCGCTCGCCGCCCGGCTCGGGCTGCGTGACCTGCGCCCGCTGCACCCGGCCGCGCCGGGCAGCCCGGCAGGGGGCGGGGGGCGGGGCGCCGGACGGATCGGCCGGCTGCCCGAACCGCTCACCCTGGCCGCGCTGACCGCGCTCGCCGCCCGCGCGCTGCCCCCCACCGCCTGGGGCGTACGCGCCGCGGGTGACCCGGACCGCGTGATCGAGACGGTCGCGGTCAGCGGCGGGGCGGGCGACTCGTTCCTCGCCGCCGCGGCCGACGCCGGCGTCGACGCCTTCCTCACCGCCGATCTGCGCCACCATCCCGCCAGCGAGCACCTCGCCGGCGGCGGTCCGGCGCTGCTCGACGCCGCCCACTGGGCGACCGAACGTCCCTGGCTTGACGAGCTCGCGGCCCACCTGCGCGACACCCTCGGGCTGCAGACGGTCGTGTCCGACCTCGACACCGATCCGTGGACGCTGCACGCCCCATCCGACGTACCGACCGTGAAGGAGCCCCGACCGTGAAGGCCGACCCGCAAGCCCAGCGCCGCCTGCTCGACCTGCAGGCCATCGACACCGCGCTCGCCCAGCTCGCCCACCGGCGCCGCACCCTGCCCGAGTACGCCGAGGTGGAGGCGTTGGCCCGGCAGGTGTCGGCGCTGGAGGACGAGCGGGTGCGGGCGCAGGTGGCGGTCGACGACATCGACCGGGACATCGCCCGGCTGGAGAAGGACATCGACCAGGTCCGGGTCCGCAAGGACAAGGACCAGGCCCGGCTCACCCTGGGTACGGGGCCGGCCCGTGAGCTCACCGCGCTGGAGCACGAGATGGTCTCGCTCAACCGGCGGCAGACCGAGCTCGAGGACGCCGAGTTGGAGCTGATGGAGCAGCGGGAGACCGCGCAGAGCGTGCTCACCGCGGTCGAGGAGCGGCTGGCGGCGGCGCTGGAGCGGCGCGCGGAGACCGAGGCGCGGCGCGACCAGGCGCTCGCGGAGATCGCGAAGGACGCGGAGTTCAAGAGCGGCGCGCGAGAGCCGCTCGCCGCGGATCTTCCGGCCGACCTGGTCACGCTCTACGACAAGATCCGCGAGGCCTCCGGCGGGCTCGGCGCGGCGCTGCTCACCGGTGGCCGGTGCGGCGGCTGCCGGCTCGAGCTGTTCGGCAGTGAGCGGGGCCGGATCAAGGCGGCCGCCCCCGACGAGGTGGTGCGCTGCGAGGAGTGCCGTCGGATCATGGTGCGGACCGCCGAGTCGGGTCTGTGACCGCCCACCTGAAGGTCATCGTCGAGGCCGACGGCGGGTCGCGCGGCAATCCGGGACCGGCCGGCTACGGCGCGGTGGTGTTCGCGGCCGGTAACCGCGAGGTGCTCGCCGAGCGGTCCGAGTCGATCGGCGTGGCGACCAACAACGTCGCGGAGTACGGCGGGCTGATCGCGGGCCTGGAGGCCGCGGCCGAACTCGGGGCGACCGAGGTCGAGGTCCGGATGGACTCGAAGCTCGTCGTGGAGCAGATGAGCGGCCGCTGGCAGATCAAGAACCCGGGCCTGCGCCCGCTGGCGGCCACGGCGGCGGCGTTGAGCCGCCGCTTCGACTCGATCACCTACGGCTGGATTCCGCGGGAGCGCAACAAGCACGCCGATGCGCTGGCCAACGCGGCGATGGACGTGGCGGCGGGGAAGACCCCGAAGACCGTCCGTACGGTCGAGGTCGCCGAGCCGGAACCCGAGGTGCGCGAGGTGGCCGCGGCGGACTCCCCGGCCCGCGCACTGGCCCGGGAGGTGGCGGCGCAGGCCGCCAACCGGCGCCCCACGGCCGGCACCTCGTGGGAGCCGCGTGCGGCGTCGGCGGCGACCCGGCTGGTGCTGGTCCGGCACGGCGAGACCGAGCGCACGGCGCAGCGCCGCTACTCCGGCCGCGGCGACGTGCCGCTCTCCGAGCGCGGCACCGCGCAGGCGGCGGCGACGGGCGCGCGGATCGCCGCGCTGACCCCGTCGGTCGCGGCCGTGGTCACGTCACCGTTGTCCCGGTGTACGGCGACCGCCGAGGCGATCGCCGCGTCGCTCGGCGGGGTGCCCGTGGTGCCCGAGCGGGATCTGGTCGAGTGCGACTTCGGTGAGTGGGAGGGGTGCACGTTCGCGGAGGTGCGGGAGCGGTGGCCGGCCGAGATGGACGCGTGGCTCGCCTCGACCGCGGTGGCCCCGCCCGGTGGCGAGGCGTTCACCGAGGTCGGCACGCGGGTGCGCCGGGCGGTCGCCGGCCTGCTGCAGACGTACCGGGGGGAGACCGTGGTGGTCGTCTCACACGTCTCCCCGTTGAAGATCATGCTGCGCGACGCCCTGGGCGCCGGCGACGCCCTCCTGCACCGGCTCTATCTCGACCCGGCCGGGCTCTCCATCGTGGACACCTGGCCGGACGGCGGGGTGGCCGTGCGGACGGTCAACGACACCGCCCACCTTGTGTCTGAATAGTCCGTTCGTCATCGCGGAGCGCCGGGTGGATCGCCACTCGGCGCAGCGCGCGGCCCGTTCAGCGCGTCACCGCGACCGCGCTCGGTGACCGCCGTCACACCATGGTTACCCTGCGGCCGATTCGTGAGATCGCGACGGTCCCGGGAGGTACCGGCATGAGTGAACCCGCCGAAGGCGCGGCGCCGCAGACCGCGGTGTCCAGAGCCAAAGACCGCAGTCCGTGGAACTGGCTGCTTTTCGTGCCGATCGTGGTGCCGCTGCTCACCCCTCTGTTCAACCGCGACGCACCACGGCTGTTCGGCTTCCCCGCCTTCTACTGGCTGCAGTTCGCCTTCATCCTGATCGGCGTCACCACCACGACGCTGGTCTACCAGATGACCAGGAAGCGGGGGTGACGCGACGATGTGGCGCGACCATCTGACCCAGATCATCGTCTTCACCGGGCTCTTCCTGTTCGTCAGCGCGATGGGGTTCTTCGCGGCGCGTTGGCGCGCCCCGAACGACATGGCGCACCTCGACGAATGGGGGCTGGGCGGCCGCAACTTCGGCGGCTGGATCACCTGGTTCCTCCTCGGCGGTGACCTCTACACGGCGTACACCTTCGTCGCGGTGCCGGCGCTGCTCTTCGGCGCCGGGGCGGCGGGCTTCTTCGCGGTGCCCTACACCGTGATCATCTATCCGATGGTGTTCCTGGTGCTGGTGCGGCTCTGGTCGGTGTCCCACCGGCACGGCTTCGTCACCCCCGCCGACTTCGTCCGCGCCCGGTTCGGCTCGCCGACCCTCGCCCTGATCATCGCCGTCACCGGCCTCACCGCCACCATGCCCTACATCGCGTTGCAGCTCGTCGGCATCGAGTCGGTGCTCAAGACGATGGGCGTGACCGGGGAGGGCGTGATCGCGCGGCACCTGCCGATCATCATCGCCTTCGCCATCCTGGCCGCCTACACCTACCAGTCGGGCCTGCGGGCCCCGGCGCTGATCGCGTTCGTCAAGGACACGCTGATCTACATCGTGATCCTGGTGACCGTCATCTACATCCCGTACAAGCTGGGCGGTTGGGGGAAGATCTTCGACGCCGCGGACGCGAAGTTCGCCGCGTCCCCGTCACCGAACGACGGGGTGCTGCTCAACCCGAACAACCAACTGCAGTACATCACCCTGGCGCTCGGTTCGGCGCTGGCGCTCTTCCTCTACCCGCACAGCCTCACCAGCGTGCTGGCGAGCAAGAACCGCGACGTCATCAAGCGCAACATGTCGGCGCTGCCGGCGTACAGCTTCCTGCTCGGGCTGATCGCGCTGCTCGGTTTCATGGCGATCGCCGCAGGGGTCAAGCCGCTGCCCGGTTCGACGCCGGGGACGGTCGACAACAACACCGTGGTGCCGCTCCTGTTCGACCAGCAGTTCCCGGCCTGGTTCGCCGGGGTGGCGTTCGCCGCGATCGGCATCGGCGCGCTCGTCCCGGCGGCCATCATGTCCATCGCCGCGGCCAACCTCTTCACCCGCAACATCTACAAGGAATACCTGCGGCGCGACGCCACGCCGGCGCAGGAGGCGAACGTCTCGAAGATCACCTCGCTGGTGGTGAAGATCGGCGCGGTCGCCTGCATCGTCTTCCTCGACCCGCAGTTCTCCATCGATCTGCAGCTGATCGGCGGCGTCATCATCCTGCAGACGTTGCCCGCGGTCGCCCTGGGGCTTTACACCCGCTGGTTCCACCGGGGCGCGCTCATCTCCGGCTGGGCGGCGGGGATGGGGCTCGGGATGTGGATGCTCTACCAGATCCCCAACCCGGCATCCAAGCGCGCCCACTTCGGCGGGTCCGCGTTCCCGCTGAAGGAGTTCGGCTTCGACACCCCGAGGACGGTCTACGTCGGTCTGATCGCCGTGCTGGTCAACCTGCTGGTGGCCGTGGTCGTGACGCTGATCCTGCGGGCGGCCAAGGTGCCCGAGGGGGTCGACGGTACGGCCCGGGAGGACTACTTCGCCGACGAGACCGACCCGCGGATCGTCAAGGAGCCGCGCGACGGGGCGCCCGCGCCGGTGCAGCCCGCACCGCAGGTCTGAGCTGACAGCAAGGGCCCCTGCGTCGGCAGGGGCCCTTGCTAACGCTTGTCCCGACGCGGATAGGCGTCGAGCGACTCGTTGAGACGCCGCATCAGCGTGGCCAGGGCGAGACGGTCCTCGGCCGACCAGTCGGCGAGGATCTCGCCGTACACCGCGGTGCGCGCGGCGCGTACCGCGTCGACGCGGTGCAGGCCCGCGCGGGTCGGCGCGATCAGCGCCCCACGTCCGTCATGCGGATCCGGCTCGCGGGTGACCAGGCCGTCGCGCTGGATCGCCGACACCTGGCGGGTCACCGTCGAGCCGTCGAGGTTGAGCCGCGCGGCGAGCGCCGAGACGTTCTGCGGCCCCGCCTCCTGCAGATGGCGCAGGATCACGTAGGCGGCCCGGTCGAGCGAGCGGTGCGCCGCGACGGGGGTGGCGCGGCGGGTCGCCTCGCCCAGTCGCATCAGCAGTGCCACCTCGGTCTCGATCTGGCCGAGGGCCTCGCGGTCGTCCATGGTCACAGCTGTATGATACAGGAAAACTGCCTGTATCATACAGCTAATTGGAGGCGGAGTGGACCGGCGTACCGAACCCAACCGCGGCGCCATCTACGCGACGACGCTCGTGGCATTCCTCGCCATCGCCGGCATCGCCGTCGTCGACCCGATCCTGCCCGTCATCGGCGAGGCGATCGGTGTCTCCGCGTGGCAGGTCGAGCTGCTCTTCACCGCGTACATCGCGGTCATGGCGCTCGGCATGATCCCGGCGACCCTGGCCAGCGGCCGGTTCGGCTTCAAGCCGGTGCTCATCGCCGGCGTCACCATCGTGGGCCTGGCCGCGATCCTCGCCTCGTTCAGCGACACCATCGTCCAGCTCTCGGTGTTGCGCGGTCTCTGGGGACTCGGCAACGCGATGTTCTTCGCCACCGCCATGGTGGTGCTCGTCGCGCTCGCCACCGACCGGGAATGGGTGGTTGGACTCTTCGAGACCGCGCTCGGCCTCGGCTTCGCCGTCGGACCGCTGATCGGTGGACTGCTGGGCCGGGTGTCGTGGCGGCTGCCCTTCTTCGTCTGCGGCGTCTTCATGGTGCTCGCCCTGGCCGTGGCCGCCCGACGCCTGCGAGAGCCCGCCACCAGACAGCCCCCGGTGAAGGTGGGCGCCATCTTCGCCACCTACCGCCGGCCGGCGTTCGTCGCGCTCTGCGTGGTGACCGCCACGTACAACTTCGTCTTCTTCGTGGTCCTCGGCTACACGCCGCTCTTCCTCCGCCTCGACGTCGTACCGCTCGGGCTGGCGTTCACCGGCTGGGGCCTCGGCCTCGCCACCGGCATCCTGCTGATCGGGCACCGGCTCGCCCACCGCGTCGGCGCCGTGCAGACCGTCGGACTCGCGGTGGCCGGACTGCTGGTCTGCCTCGTCCTCTTCGCCACCTCCGCCGGACTCGTGGAGTCGCTGATCGTCCTCGTGCTCTCCGGGCTCTGCATGGGACTGGCCAACGCCAACCTCACCGATCTGGCGCTCGGTCTCGGGTCGCCGGACCGCCGGGTGGCGACCGGCGCGTTCAACCTGGTCCGGTGGGGCGCCGCAGCGCCGGCGCCGATCATCTCCGGCAAGCTCGCCGAACACTCCCTCGCGCTGCCGTTCTGGGTCGGCGCCGCCGTGCTCGCCGCCGGCGCGCTGGTCTACCTGGCCTCCGCCCACCTGATGGCCGCCGGGTACGGCGAGCGGGTGCTCTGGTCGCGCTGGAACCGGGCCGCCCGCCACGTCGAGCGGACGCCGGAGGAGGCCGTCGGCGAGACCTACTGACGTCCGTCCGGCGGTGCCGCGCCGATCGCCGCCGCCGGCCGGTCAGGAAAGGTCCGGGTGATCAGGGGGTACGCACCACGCGTGCTCCCTGATCACCGGGATCAGGTCAGGGCACGGTAGAGCAGCACCAGGCCGATCACCGTCCCGAACACCACGATCAGCGCCTTCAGCAGACGCGGTGGCAATCGCCGGACCAGCCGGGCCCCGCCGTAGCCGCCCACGATCGTGGCCGGCGCGAGCACCGCCACGGCGGCCCAGTTGACGGGTCCGAAGGTGGCGAAGACCGCCACGGTGGTCAGCCCCACGATCGCGGAGAGCAGATTCTTCAACGCGCTGATCCGGGCCAGCGTCTCGTCGAGCACCAGGGCCAGCCCGGCGACGAACATCACCCCGAGCGCGGCGCCGAAGTAGCCGCCGTACACCGAGCCCACACCGACCATCACCTGCAGCGCCAGCCCTCGGCGGCGCGCCGAGAGGTCGGCCGGATGCCCCACCAACCGCCGCAGTTGATCCTGGAAGGCGAGCACCGCCGTGGCGCCCAGCACCAGGAAGGGCACCAGCAGCTCGAACGCGCGCGCCGGCGTCGCCAGCAGCAGCCCGCAGCCCGCCACCGCGCCGAGCACCGCGGTGGGGACCAGGCGGCGCAGCCCGGCCCGGGGTAGATCGCGACGGCTGCCGGCCACGCTCGCCAGATAGCCCGGGCAGACCGCGACCGAGTTGGTGACATTGGCCGGCACCGGGGGCAGGCCGATCGCGATCAGCGCCGGAAACGTGATGAGCGACCCCCCACCGGCGACGGCGTTGACGGTGCCCGCCCCGAGCCCGGCGGCGAGCAGCAGGGTCGCTTCGGTGAGATTCATCGTGGCTGAGGTTAGTACGGCGCGCACGCGGGAGCATTCCGGGCGATACCTCGCAAGGGTGGTAGGCCGTCGGGAATGAAACCGGGGCCTCGTACGATTGACCCTGCGACGGACGAGTCGACCGGGCGGTCGCGTCGGCGGGGCCAACACCCCGTCGCCGAGGAACGTCCGGACTCCACAGGGCAGGGTGGTTGCTAACGGCAACCCGGGGTGACCCGCGGGACAGTGCCACAGAAAATAAACCGCCGAGCTCGCTCGGTAAGGGTGAAACGGTGGGGTAAGAGCCCACCAGCATCCCGGGTGACCGGGATGGCTAGGTAAACCCCACCCGGAGCAAGGCCAAGAAGGGCCCTCACCGCGAGGTGATGGCCTGCGCAGGCGATTGAGGGCGGCCCGCCCGATGCCTGCGGGTAGGCCGCTGGAGCCTGTCGGCAACGGCAGGCCGAGATGGATGGCCGCCGCCGGCGACACCGGCAACGGTGCCGCCGGACACAAAATCCGGCGTACAGGTCGACTCGTCCGTCGCCCACCAGGTCGCAGCCTCGATCAAGGCTGCGACCTGGTCGTATCTCAGGCTGTCTATGGGCGCCGCGTCCGCCCTTTTCATGGCAGCCGATTCTCAGTAGCCGTTTCGATGGGCCTCCGACGGTTAATGGGCGAACAGGGTGGTGCGGGACGGGGGTCTTGTGGCTGGGAAGGCGCAGGCGGCCGGCGCGGCGGCCGGGCCCGTACGAACCGCCGTGTGGTCGTGGTGGGCGGATGTGATCGCTTCCGCCGGCGCGATCAGCGTGCTGATCGTCGTGGCGCTCTGGATACGGGGCGGCGGTCTGCAGGATCTTCGTGGCTGGGCGACGGGCCTGACGTCGCTCGGTCGGTTGACCGGGCTTGTCGCGGCAGACCTGCTGCTCATCCAGGTTCTGCTGATGGCGCGCGTGCCGTGGATCGAGCGCACCTACGGACAGGACGTGCTCGCCCGTTGGCACCGCATCGTCGGGTTCGTGTCCTTCAATCTGATGCTCGTGCACATCGTCCTGATCACGGTCGGATACGCCGCGACGGACGGGGTCTCCGTGACCGGCGAGGCGTGGACCCTCGTCACCACGTACCCGGGAATGCTGCTGGCGGTCGCCGGAGCGTCCGCCCTGACGATGGTTGTGCTCACGTCCCTGGGTGCCGCGCGGCGACGGCTGCGCTACGCGGCGTGGCACCTGCTGCACCTGTACGCCTATCTCGGCATCGGCCTGGCGCTGCCGCATCAGCTCTGGACCGGGGCCGACTTCACCAACTCCCGGGCCGCAACGCTGTACTGGTGGACCGCGTACATCGCGTGCGCCGGCGCCGTGGTCACCTTCCGGCTCGGGCTGCCGGCCTGGCGGACCCTGCGGTACCGACTCACGGTCGCCGCAGTCGTCCCAGAGGCCCCCGGCGTTCACTCGATCTACATGCGCGGACGCCACCTGGACCAGTTGCCGGCACGAGCCGGGCAGTTCTTCCAGTGGCGCTTCCTCCGCGGCCCGGGTTGGAGTCGCGGCCACCCGTACTCGCTGTCCGCGGTACCGCGCGAAAACATGTTGCGGATCACGGTGCGATCGCGCGGCGAGGGCAGCGAGAAGGTCTCAGAGTTACAGCCGGGAACCCGTGTGCTGATTGAGGGGCCGTACGGCCGGCTGACCGCCGCCCGGCGCACGGCTCCGCGGGTCGCCATGATCGCGTCCGGGATCGGAATTACCCCGCTGCGGACGTTGTTGGAAGAGTTACCGTACGCGCCGGGCGAAGCCACGCTGCTGTACCGGGCGCGCTCGGCAGAAGACCTGGTGTTTCGCCAGGAACTGGAGCGCCTCGCGGCCGTCCGTGGCCTGCGCGTGGAGTACCTGATCGGGCCGCGCGGGCGGGCGGGCTCGTGGTTGCCGGCCGGCTTCGTCGACGACACGACAGCCTTGCGTGAATTCGTCCCGGACATCCAGCAGCGCGACGTGTTCATCTGCGGACCCGATGAGTGGATGCAATCGGTGGTACGGGCGGCGCGGCAGGCAGGCGTGCCGGCGGAGCACATTCATCTCGAACGTTTCACCTGGTGACACCGCCACCCATCCTCATGGCTTTCACAGACCACCCGAGGAGGACGACATGCGCAAGGTCACTATGTGGTTCCTCGCCACGATCGCCGTGGTGGTACTTCTCTTCAGCTATCGGACGTCGACCGGACCCGACAGTGCGCCTTCGGCCGGGACCGTCGGCGGCTCAAGCACGCCGGCGGACCGCGGGCCGGCAGGCCCCGCACGGTCCGGCTCCACCACCGTCGCCGACGGTCCAGTCGTGCAGACGAAGCGGGGGCGCGTCCAGGTGCAGGCCCACATCAGCGGCGGCCGGATCACCGACATCACGCCGCTGACGGTGCCGAACTCGAACGGCCGCGACCGCGAGATCAACAAGAACGCGGTGCCGAAGCTGCGCGCGGCGGCGCTCGCCGCGCAGAGCGCGGAGATCGACGCGGTGTCCGGGGCGACGGTGACCAGCGAGGGCTACACCGAGTCGCTCCAGGCCGCGCTGGACGCCGCCGAGTTCAAGGCGAAGCCGTGACCAGGCGGGCGTTCGTCGAGCAGATCATGGGTCTGCCCGTCAGCGTGCATGTGCGCGGTCCCGGTGCCGATTCCCCGGCGGCGGCGGACGCCGTCGCCGGGGCCTTCGCCGAACTGCGCGCGATGGACGCCGTCTTCAGCCTGTACCGCCCAGACAGTCAGCTGAGCGCGCTGAACCGGGGAGAGCCGGTACATGAGCCGTTGGTCGACGAGGTACTCGACCTGTGCGAGCGGGCGCGGCAGCGCACGGGCGGCTACTTCAACGCGTACCTTCCCGAACCCGGCGGCGGCACCCGCTTGGACCCGTCCGGCCTCGTCAAGGGGTGGGCCGTGGAGCGCGCCGCGGGGCACCTGGACGGGTACGAGTTCTACCTGAATGCCGGCGGCGACATGACGGTAAGCGGATCGTGGCGCGTGGGCGTGGAGGATCCCGCGCAGCCCGACCAGCTCCTCACCGCCGTCGAGGTCGTCGACGAGGCCATCGCGACCTCGGGCGGTGCACACCGCGGAGCGCACATCGTCAATCCGCACACCGGCGCCCCCGCCCGGGGCCTGCGCTCGGTCACCGTCATCGGGCCGGCCCTGACCTGGGCGGACGTGTACGCCACCGCAGCGGCTGCGCAGGGGCCTCAGGCAGTGACATGGCTCGCCACGCTACCCGGGTACGAGGCCCTACTCGTCGACGACGACGGTGCCCTACTGGCGACGCCCGGCTGGTCACTACCCGCCTAAGGCGGTGGCTGGTTCGCCGGGCGAGGAACCAGGTCACGCATGCGGTCGCAGTGGTGACCTGGTTTTTCATGGGGGTCAGACGGGCTGTTGTCGGTCCACCCCCCCGCGCCTCATTGCCGGGCAGGCTCCGCCAACTGGACGCAGGATCAGCCGGATAGGTCATACGCTGCCGGAGTGAAGTTGGCACGACCCCTCGTCGCGCTGGCGGCGACCCTGACGCTGACCGCATGCGCCGCCGGGCACGTCTCGCCCGCCCGCTCCACCACCGTTGCGGCGTCCCCATCCCCGTCGTCGGCCGCTCCCGCGAAGGTCACGTTGGCCTTCGCGGGCGACGTGCACTTCGTCGACCGTACGGCTGGCCTGCTCGACAACCCCGCCACCGCGTTCGGGCCGATTTCGTCGACGCTGTCCGCCGCGGACCGCACGATGGTCAACCTGGAAACCGCGGTCACCACGCGCGGCACTCCGGAGCCCAAACGGTTCCATTTTCGGGCACCGGCACGCGCATACGACGCGGTGAAGGCGGCCGGGATCGACGTCGTGTCGATCGCGAACAATCACACCCTGGACTACGGGCGGGTGGGGCTGGCCGACACCGTCGACGCCGCCAAGGCCGCCGGAGTGCCGGCCGTGGGAGCGGGTGCCAACGCGGCGGCGGCGTTCGCGCCCTGGATCACCGAGATCCGGGGTACGAAAATCGCGTTCCTCGGCTTCAACCAGGTGTTCGAACTGTGGTCGGCGTGGAAGGCCACCGACACCCGGGCCGGCATCGCCATGGCGCGGGACGTGCCCCGCGCGGTCGCGGCGGTGCGGGCCGCCCGGAAGCAGGCCGACGTGGTCGTCGTCTACGTCCACTGGGGCAGCAACGGCGGCGTCTCGTGCCCGCCCGACGAGGCGCGCGCATTCGCCCGGGAGATCGCCGGGGCGGGCGCCCGCATCATCGTCGGCGCCCATGCCCACCTGCTGCTCGGCGACGGCTGGATCGGCGACACCTTCGTCCAATACGGACTGGGCAACTTCGTGTGGCGGCGCGACGACGCGTACAGCAACGACACCGGTGTGCTGCGGGTGACCCTGCAGGGCTCCGCGGTGGAAAAGGCGGAACTGGTACCGGCGCTGATCTCCCGGCGGACCGGCCAACCCGAGCTCGCCACTGGGCAGGACGCGGCCCGAATCGCCCGAAAGTACGCGGACCTGCGCAGCTGTACCGGGCTCTCCGCCACGCGACCCGGACCGGCTCGCCCGGGCGGATGACCCGCGAGGGACCGAGGCGACGCCGGGCACCGGCCGGGCCGGTGCCCGGCGTCCGCGGTTAGGGGGGAGCCCCTCGCTGGGGCGGTCCCGCGGGACGTCCCGGAGCGGGTCGAGATCGAGGGCAGGCTCGCACGGGTCGCCGACGGAGCGACGCCGTATGGAACGCGTACGCCGCACCTCCCGCCGGTGCGCGATTCGTTCCCGTGGACGAGGTCCGCGGTCAGCTCCTGCCCGTACGCCGACGTGTCGGTGTGGTGTCTGTCCCGGGCCTCGCGCGCTGTTGTCGCCTTCTTAGACCAGAGGCAATTCAGTGCGCCGCGGTGGCTGAGGCCGCAACAGATGCTCGCCGTTCCGGCGCACCCGCTGCGACCCCAACAGCCACCGGTTCGCCCGCACGTTCACGGCCACGGTGGCGTGATTGACCGGTCACCGGGCGACCGCGGATCACCCTGTGGTCGCGCGCGATGGCGCGGCCTCCGGGGCCGGACGAATCATGCGCACCGGACGCCCCGTCCGTCGTCTTCCATTGCGGCGGTAACGTCACCGCGTGGGCTGCGGCGCCGGGGTGACAAGTCGTTCGTGGACCGGTCACACGCCCCCGACCAGGCAAAACCGCGACGTGTGACGTGGATTTCTTTTTTCCCGACCGGCCCGTCGTGCGCCCGGAGTGCGCGCCATGCTGACGGCGGTGAATCGCTTATAAGATAAGGCATTCCGTGAATATGGGTGGTGACCTGCACTTCCTGGCGCCCGGTTGCGTCGTTGGGTCTATTGTGGAAACCATCCCGCCTTTTTGCGTGAAACGGTAGCGCTTGGTCGTTTTGGCGTGCACAGTGATCTCATGAGCGACAGCGATAGTGGTGAGCGGTACTACTGGTGCCTGCAACACCATCGAGTGGAGACCGAGTCCGGCGGATGCCCCGCCAAGGACCGACTCGGCCCCTACACGTCGGCGGCAGATGCCGAACATGCGCTCCAGCGGGTAGAGGAACGTAACGAGGCGTGGGACGCCGAGAACGCCCGCTGGTCTGGGGAGGGTCGCTAGGTGACGCGGCGAATCACGCCCGCGTCGAGGACTTGATGGTCTCCACGAGGAGACAGGTCCACCACAACCCCGCAAGAAGGAGACAGCAATGGCCGTAGCGAAAAAGGCCACGACCCTGACGGCCGCGAAACGCGCGGCTGCCAAGAAGACCGTCGCCGCGACCCCGAGCAGCGCCAGCACTGCGCGCAAGACGGTGACGAGCCCGGCACCCGCGAAGAAGACGACCGCGAGCAAGGCCGGCGCCAGCAAGACGACCGCCCGGCCGACGGCGGCGAAGACCACCGCCGCCACCAGGAGCACCGCCGCCACCAGGACCACCGCGGCGAAGAGCGCCACCGCCACCAAGGCGACGGCCAAGCGGGCCACCGCGAAGAAGACCACGCCGGCCAAGTCGGCCGCGAGCAAGGCCCCCGCCACGAAGGCCACCGCCAAGAACGCGCCGGCGAAGAAGGCCACCGCGTCGCGGACGACCGCGCGCTCCACCAGCACCGCGGGCCGTGCCGCGCGCGGCACCCGCGCGACCGCCGGCACCACGACGCCGGCCGCCACGAAGGCCACGCCGGGCAGGAAGGCGACGGCGGCGAAGAAGGCCACCGAGGCGAAGACGGCGAGCCCGTCCCGCAAGGCGGCGACCACCGTCGCGCGTACCACCGCCGCGGCCAAGAAGGCGACCGTCGCGAAGAAGGCGACCGCGAACAAGGCCGCCGCCAAGGCGGCCACCGAGAAGCGCGTGAGCAGTGCGCGCAAGACCGCGCCGGCCAAGAAGTCGACCGTCAAGACGGCGCCGGCGAAGAAGTCCACCGCGGTGAAGTCCACCACCGCGCGCGGCGGCACCACGGCCCGCAAGGCCGTCGAGAAGAAGACGACCACCGGCCGGAAGACGACCGTCGCGAAGAAGACCGCGCCGGCCACCAAGGCGACCGCGGCCAAGACCACCGCGAAGCTGGCCGAGAAGAAGACGGCGACCGCCGCGAAGAAGACCGCGGCGGCGACGAAGAAGGCCAGCGCGACGCCGCCGACGCCGAAGAAGGTCACGCCGAAGAAGGCGATCGCCCGCGATGTGGCCGCCAAGAAGTCGACGCGG
Organism: Micromonospora sp. NPDC049679; assembly: GCF_040659735.1. Classification (NCBI taxonomy): domain Bacteria; kingdom Bacillati; phylum Actinomycetota; class Actinomycetes; order Micromonosporales; family Micromonosporaceae; genus Micromonospora; species Micromonospora sp. NPDC049679. The sequence continues at coordinate 36,475 of NZ_JBFANZ010000031.1, read as the reverse complement.
ATGACCGCCCGGAAGTCGACCAGCTAGCACCGCCTCGGGCGGGCGCCAGGATCGGCCGCGCTGATAAGAATGACGCGTGATGATCCGACGTGTTCTGGCGCCCCGCATCGACTTCACCGCGCTGCGCCGCGAGCTGGAACTGCCCACGCAGTACCCGCTCGCGGCGCGGCGCGTGGCGGAGGAAGCGGCGGCCGCGGCGAAGCCGCCCGCGACCGACCGCACCGACATCCCGTTCGTCACCATCGACCCGCGTACCTCACGCGACCTCGACCAGGCGATGTTCCTGGCCCGCCGTCCGTCCGGCGGATACCGCGTGCACTACGCCATCGCCGACGTGTCGCCGTACGTGCCGGTCGGCAGCGAGCTGGAGACCGAGACGTGGCGCCGGGGTCAGACCATCTACCTGCCCGACGGCAACATCCCGCTGCACCCCGAGACGCTCAGCGAGGGGGCCGTCAGCCTGCTTCCCGACGTCGAGCGGGCCGCCCTGGTCTGGACCATCGACCTGGACGCCGAGGGCGGCACCGTCGCCGTACGGCTGGAGCGGGCCCGGGTCCGCAGCCGGGCGAAGCTCGACTACGCGGGCGTACAGGCCGACCTCGACGCCGATCGCGCGCCCGAACCGATCGCCCTGCTCCCCGAGATCGGCGCGCTGCTGCTCGCCCGCGGACGGGCCCGTGGCGCGATCACACTGCCCCTGCCGGAGCAGGAGGTCGAGCCGGATGGCGACGGGTGGCGGCTGGTGCTCCGCGCGCCCGTGCCGATCGAGGACTACAACGCGCAGATCTCGCTGCTCACCGGGATGGCCGCCGCCGACATCATGCTCACCGGCGGCATCGGGCTGCTGCGCACCATGCCCACACCGTCGGCCGAGGCGGTCGACCGGCTGCGGGCGGCCGCGCCGGCGCTCGGCGTGAGCTGGCCGGCCGGCGCCGGCGTGGGGGAAGTGCTCGAAAACGTGGACCCCGCCGACCCGCGCGGCGCCGCCTTCCTCGACCAGGCGGCCGAGCTGCTGCGGGGCGCGACCTACACGGCGTTCGACGGCGCGGTCCCCGACGAGCCGGGGCACGGGGGAGTGGCCGCGACGTACGCGCACGTCACCGCGCCGCTGCGCCGGCTCGCCGACCGGTACGCCACCGAGGTCTGCCTGGCGTTGCACGAGGGAACCGCGGTCCCCGAGTGGACGCGGGCCGCGCTGCCCCGGCTCCCCGCCGTGATGACCGCGACCGACCGGGTCGCCTCCGCCGCCGAGCGGGCCGCCGTCGAGTTGACCGAGGCGGTGCTGCTGCGCGACCGGGTCGGCGAGGAGTTCGACGCGGCCGTGGTGGACGTGGAGAAGCCGCGCGACGACGGCAGGCCGGGACGCGCCCCGCGCGGCACGGTCGCCCTGGACCACCCGCCGGTCGTCGCCCGCTGTGCGGGCGACCTGCCGCTCGGCGAGCGGGTGCGGGTGCGGCTGGTGACGGCGGACCCGACCGAACGACGGGTCCTGTTCGAACTGGCGTAAATCTCACACCCGGCCACCGGTCCCGGCCGGGTCACCGGTTTGCGAGGATGAACCCCATGGCATTCGACGCGAGCACGCTGCCCGACGTGTCCGGGCTGACGGTCGGCATCATCGGCGGCACCGGCGACCAGGGTCGTGGACTGGCGTACCGGCTCGCCCGCGCCGGCCAGCCGGTCCTGATCGGCTCCCGTCGCGCGGAGCGGGCGATCGCCTCCGCCGAGGAGATCGCGGCGCTTCCCGGAATGCCGGCCGACGTCTCCATCTCCGGCGGCGACAACGTCGACGTGGCGACCCGCTCGGACGTGGTGATCGTGGCGGTCCCGTGGGACGGCCACGCGGACACGATCGCGGGGCTCCGCGAGCCGCTCGCCGGCAAGGTCGTCATCGACTGCGTCAACCCGCTCGGCTTCGACAAGCAGGGCCCGTACGCGCTGGCGGTCGAGGAGGGCAGCGCGGTGCAGCAGGCCGCCGCGCTGCTCCCCGAGTCGCGGGTGGCCGCCGCGTTCAACCACGTCAGCGCGCCGCTCCTCGCCGACCCGGAGGTGGAGCGGATCGACCTCGATGTGCTGATCTGCACCGAGGAGCGCGAGGTGATCGGGATCGTCGCGGCGCTGGCCGCGCGGATCCCCGGCATGCGCGGCATCTACGCCGGCCGGCTGCGCAACGCCCACCAGGTCGAGGCGTTCACCGCCAACCTGATCGCCATCAACAAGCGCTACAAGGCACACGCCGGCATCCGCGTCACCGACCTGTAGCCGTGCACGACGACCTCGGCGTCGAGGTACGCCTCGCGGCGCCGCCGCGGCGGGTGGTCTCGCTGGTGCCGTCGCTGACCGAGGCGGTCGCGGTGAGCGCGCCCGAACTGCTCGTCGCCGCCACCGACTACTGCACACACCCGGCGGGACTCGACGTGCCGAGGGTCGGCGGCACGAAATACCCGTCGGTGGACCGCGTACTCGCCGCCGTACCGGATCTCGTCCTGGCCAACGCGGAGGAGAACCGGCGCGAGGACGTCGAGGCGCTGCGGGCCGCCGGGGTGGCGGTCTGGGTGACCTACCCGCGGACGCTGGACGCGGCGTTCGCGTCGCTGCAGCGGATGTTGGCGCGGCTCGCGGTCGCGCCGCCGGCGTGGCTGGCCGACGCGACCACCGCGTGGGCGGGGCCGCCGCCGCAGGCGCCGCGCCGCGCGGTCGTGCCGGTCTGGCGCCGACCGTGGGTGCTGCTCGGGCCCGGCACGTTCGCCGGGGACGTGCTGCGCCGGCTCGGCGTCGAGAACGTGTACGACGACGCGGCCGAGCGCTATCCGCGGCCCGGTCTCGACGAGATCCTCGCCCGCAGGCCCGAGTTGGTGGTCCTCCCCGACGAGCCCTACGCCTTCACCGTCGACGACGGGCCGGAAGCGTTCCCGGGGCTGCCCTGCGCGCTCGTCTCCGGCCGCCACCTGACCTGGTACGGGCCATCGCTGGTCGAGGCGCGGACGCTGCTGGAGCGGCAGCTGCGATGATCCGCGTGATCAGGGGCGCCACGCTGTCCCTGATCACGCGATCCTCGATGCCTAGAACGTGTGCTCGGTCGCCGGGAACTCGCCGCCGCGCACCTCGTCGGCGAAACGGCGCGTCGCATCCTCCAACACCCCGGCCAGATCGGCGTAGCGCTTCACGAAGCGCGGCGCCTTCCCCGTCCGCAGGCCGGCCATGTCCTGCCAGACCAGCACCTGCGCGTCGGTCTCCGGGCCCGCGCCGATGCCGACCGTCGGGATCGGCAGCTCGTGCGTGATCTGCTTGGCGACCCCGCCCGGCACCATCTCCAGCACCACCGCGAACGCGCCCGCCTCGGCCACCGCCCGGGCGTCGGCGATGACCTCCTCCGCCGCCTCACCCCGCCCCTGCACCCGGTAGCCGCCGATCGTGTGCTCGCGCTGCGGCGTGAAGCCGATGTGCGCCATCACCGGGATGCCCGCGCCGGTGATCGCCCGGATCTGGTCGGCCATGGTGCGGCCGCCCTCCAACTTGACGGCCTGGCAGCCGCCCTCCTTCATGAACCGCACGGCCGTGCGCAGCGCCTGCGCCGGACCCTCCTCGTAGGACCCGAACGGCAGATCGCCGACGATCAGCGGGCGGGTGGTCGCCCGGACCACCGCGCGCACCAGCGACAGCATCTCGTCGACCGTCACCGGCAGGGTGGTCTCGTGACCGAAGACGTTGTTGGCGGCCGAGTCGCCGACCAGCAGCACCGGAATGCCGGCCTGCTCGAAGATCGAGGCGGTGTACTGGTCGTACGCGGTGAGCATCGGCCACCGTTCGCCGCGGGTCTTCGCGGCGACCAGTTCGCGGGCACGTACCCGCCGGTTGCCGGGACCGCCGTAGAGCGTCGACACCTCAGGTGTGGACTGGGACATCTCGTCTCCTCTCACCCTCGAGGCCGCCCTCGCGGTCCCCGGGGTACGAGACTGATCGTGCCACCGGCCCCGGCGGGCGCGTCAGAGTTCAGTGCAGGAATTCACAGCCCCGCGTGCGCGCCCCGGGCGTCGTTGGTCTGGTCCGCGCCCGTGCCGGTGTCCGCCGGCACCGGGTCGGTGCCCCGCTCCCGCCACCGGTTGGTGATCGGCAGCCGCCGGTCGCGACCGAACGCCTTGATGGAGATCTTCGTGCCGGGGGCGGACTGGCGCCGCTTGTACTCCGCCAGGTCGACCATGCGCAGCACCCGGTCCACCAGCTGCGCGTCGTGTCCCGCCGCGACCAGGTCGTCGCGCCCCATGTCGCCGTCGACGTAGCCGGCGAGGATCGCGTCGAGGACCGGGTAGTCCGGCAGCGAGTCGGTGTCGAGCTGGCCGGGGCGCAGCTCGGCGCTCGGCGGCTTGGCGATCGAGTTCTCCGGGATCGGTGGCTCCGTGCCGTGCCGCACGGCGTCGTCGTTGCGCCACCGCGCCAGCTTCCACACCAGCGTCTTCCACACGTCCTTGACGGGGTTGAAGCCGCCCACCGAGTCGCCGTAGAGGGTGGAGTAGCCGACCGCCAGCTCACTCTTGTTGCCGGTGGTGAGCACGAGGTGGCCCTCCTGGTTGGAGAGCCCCATCAGGATCACGCCGCGGACCCGTGCCTGCAGGTTCTCCACCGCCAGTCCGGAGAGGGAGAGGTTGGCCAGGAAGGTGTCGACCATCGGCTGGATCGGCTGTACCCGGTAGTCCAGGCCGGTCCGCTTCGCCAGGTCGGCGGCGTCGTCGCGGGAGTGCTCCGAGGAGTGCCCGCTCGGCAGCGAGACGGCGACCACCCGCTCCGGGCCGAGCGCGTCGACCGCGATCGTCGCCACGACCGCCGAGTCGATGCCGCCGGAGAGCCCCAGCACCACCGATCCGAAGCCGTTCTTGCGGACGTAGTCGCGCAGGCCGAGCACCAGCGCCTGCCAGATCTCCGCCTCGCCGCTGACCGCCTCCGCGATGCCCCCCACGGCGCGGGGCGCCGGCGGCGCGGCGAGCTCGTCACTGAGCTGCACCCGGGACACGGTCATGTCGTCGGCGGCGCCGGACCCCTCGGCCCGCGCCGCCTCGTCCCGCAGTGGCGCGTCCGGCCGGATCGCGGCCGCGTCCGCGCCGGGCAGCTCCAGGTCGTGCACCAACAGGTGCGGGACGAACTGCGGCGCCCGGGTCAGCAGCGTGCCGTCCGCGGTGACGATCATCGAGTCGCCGTCGAAGACCAACTCGTCCTGACCGCCGACCATGTTGACGTACGCGACGGTGGCGCCCGCCTCGGCCGCCCGACGCCGCACCAGCGGCAGACGTACGTCGTCCTTGTCCAGCTCGTACGGGGAGCCGTTGATGGTGACGACGAGCCCGACCCCGGCCCGGCGCGCCGCCGCGAACGGCCCACCCGCCTGCCACAGGTCCTCGCAGATGGTCAGCGCGACATCCACGCCACCGATCCGCACCACGGTCAGCGTGTCGCCCGGAACGAAGTAGCGCCCCTCGTCGAAGACGCCGTAGTTGGGCAGGTGGTGCTTGACGTAGGTGGCGGCGATCCGACCCGCGTGCAGCACCGCGAGCGCGTTGCGCGGACCGCGGCCCGGGTTGGCGTCCGCGCTCATCGTCGGCGGGCCGTCCGCGTCGAGGTAGCCGACCAGCACCGGCAGCTCACCGAGGCCGTCGGCGACGAGGTCGGCGGCGAGCCCCCGCAGCGCGGCGCGGGAGGCGACCACGAACGAGTCGCGGAAGACCAGGTCCTCGACGGGATAGCCGGTCAGCATCATCTCCGGAAACGCGACGAGCTGTGCCCCTGCGTCCGCCGCCGCGCGACTCCACTCCCGGACGATGCGGGCATTGCCGTCGAGGTCACCAACGGTGGGGTTGACCTGGGCGAGGGCGAGGCGCAGGGTCGGCATGTCTCCATCTTCCCTCAGCCGCGGCGCGTCATTCTCCGGACCCGTCCGCACCCGGGCGTCAGTCCCGGTCCCTCGCGAATGGACCGGCCTTCTCGATCGACCGCCGCAGCATCGCGGCCGCGTCCGACGACGTGACCGACCCCGCCGGCCCCACATGACGCAGCACCGTCACCAGCGGTCCGACCCGGCCGACCGCGATAAAACCGGTGTACGTGCGCTGCCCGCTCCGCGCGGTCAACAGCAGCGCGTACGCGTCGTCGCCCACCTTGCGGATCGACAGCTCCCGGGTCTGCACGGCGACCCGCGTGCCGTCACCGAGTCTCGCGTCGAACTGCCGGCACCGACCGGAGAACTCCCGCAGCCGAGTGACCGCCGCTTTCGCGCCGCCACCCGAGAAGACCGACACCGCCTGGCGCAGCAGCGCGCCACGCCGCTCTTCGGAAAGGTCGATGGCGGCCCGGTCGATCGGACGGGCGCCGGGCGTCGCGACGTCCCACGGCCGCTCGAACAACTCGCGGCAGTCCGGCCCGCGCCCGCCGGGTTCGAGCTCGCCGCGTTCCGGTCGGGGAGTGGCGGACCGGCCGGTGGGCGACGGCGTCGCCCGCGGTGTGGGGGAGGGGTCGGCCGGTCGCCTGGTCACGTAGCCGTTCGGCAGGTCGACGCTGGTCAGCAGCGCCCCGGTCAGTTCGGGCTGGCGCGCGGTCAGCGGGGCGGGCGGGGGCGTGGACCACCGCCCGAGGGGCCGCTCGGCGGCGACCACGGGAACGCCGACCACCCCGGCGAGCAGCAGCGCCACCACCATCGCCCCGCCGAGCAGCACCCCGCCGAGCAGGGTGCGGCCCCGCGGCGTGCGGATCCGGCCGAGCCGGCGGATCGCGGACATGGCGTACCCGCTGCGTTGCTGCCCCATCGGTGTCCCCTCCCGTACTGTCAGTGATCAACGCATCGGAAGCGGGCAAGTTGCGCTCGCTGCCCGATCGGTGGGGGCACGGTTGCGTAACGTCCCCGAAACGCGCGTCGGAGACACTGGGCCGCTGGGCGGCAGAGGACGCCCGGTGCTGCGCCGCGGGGCAACGGCGCGGAGAATGAGACTGGTCCGAGCAGCGCAGTGACGAGGGGTAGACGTGGACCGTCAGCAGGAGTTCGTGCTCCGCACGCTGGAAGAGCGTGACATTCGGTTCGTCCGGTTGTGGTTCACCGACGTGCTCGGCACGCTCAAGAGCGTCTCGGTCGCGCCCGCCGAGCTCGAAGCCGCCTTCGAAGAGGGGATCGGCTTCGACGGTTCGGCGATCGAGGGCTTCGCCCGCGTCTTCGAATCCGACATGGTCGCCATGCCCGACCCGACCACCTTCCAGGTCTTCCCGTTCGAGGGCGGGGTCAGCGGCGAGAGCGCCCGGATGTTCTGCGACATCCTGCTCCCCGACGGCAGCCCGTCCTGGGCCGACCCGCGCCACGTGCTGCGCCGCGCCCTGTCCCGGGCCGCCGAGAAGGGCTTCACCTTCTACACCCACCCGGAGATCGAGTTCTTCCTCCTGGAAAACGGCCCCGCCGACGGCTCGGTGCCGATCCCGGTCGACTCCGGCGGCTACTTCGACCACACCACCCACGCCGTCGCCCGCGACTTCCGCCGACAGGCCGTCCTCGCCCTGGAGCGGATCGGCATCTCCGTCGAGTTCAGCCACCACGAAGTCGCCCCCGGCCAGCAGGAGATCGACCTGCGCTACGCGGACGCGCTCACCACCGCCGACAACATCATGACCTTCCGGCACGTGGTCAAGGAGGTCGCGCTCTCCCACGGCGTACGGGCCACCTTCATGCCCAAGCCCTTCACCGACCAGCCGGGCAGCGGCATGCACACCCACCTGTCGCTCTTCGAGGGCGAGCGCAACGCCTTCCACGACGCCGGCGACCCGTCGAAGCTCTCCAAGGTGGCCAAGGCGTTCATCGCCGGGCTCCTGGTACACGCCCGGGAATACACCGCCGTCACCAACCAGTGGGTCAACTCGTACAAGCGCCTCTTCCCGCAGGCGCTGCCCGACCGGATCACCGAGTCCCCGGCGTACGTCTGCTGGGGTCACCTCAACCGCTCCGCCCTCGTGCGGGTGCCCGCCTACGGCAAGCCCAACTCCGCGCGGGTCGAGGTCCGTTCGCTCGATGCCGCCGCCAACCCCTACCTGGCGTTCGCGGTGATGCTCGGCGCCGGTCTGAAGGGCATCGAGGAGGGGTACGAGCTGCCGCCGGGCGCCGAGGACGACGTCTGGTCGCTGACCAACGCCGAGCGCAGGGCGATGGGCTACGAGTCGCTGCCCGAAAACCTCTCCGAGGCGATCGACGTGATGGCCAACTCGGAGCTGATCGCCGAGGTGCTCGGCGAGCACGTCTTCGACTTCTTCCTGCGCAACAAGCGGGCCGAGTGGGAGGAATACCGCCGCGAGGTCACCCCGTACGAGCGGCAGCGCTACCTCGGGGCGCTCTAGTCGATCGCTCCCGGCGCCGCTATCGTCTCCACGAAATCCGCCCGCTCGTGCCCGGGGTGGCTCGTCGGAACGGGCGGGGCGGTGCTGGCGGAACTCGTCACCGGGGCCTGGTAGAGCGTGGGGTTGCCGGGCTCGCCCTGATGGCCGGCGGCCTGGTACTGGTCGACGCGCTCACCCCGGGCCTGCTGCGCGAGTTGATCCGGGCGCACCGCAACGGCAACGCCGCGCTGCTGCTCGCGGCCAACCAGCTCGGCGTCGCCGGCATCGTCTTCACCGCGATCCTGACCAGCTACGGTACGGTCGGTGCCGCCCGTCGCGCCGCGTCAACCGGCGCGACGGGCGGGTTCGCGGCTACTTGGCCTGTGGCATGCCCGGCTTCGCGCCGAAGCCGGGCAGGACCCCGGCCTCGGCCGCCTTGGTGATCGCGTCGGCCTGCTCCTTGGTGAGCTTGCCCTGCGCGACGGCCTCCGCCAGGCGCTCCTTGAGCTTCGCCTGGTGCTCCGCCTTCCGCTCGGCCTTGAACTTCTCCGCGCTCGCGCCATCCGGCTTCGTCGCCCGATGCTGTTCCTTGATCTTCGTCAGGGCGGCGGTGACCTTCTCCTTCGGCACGCCGAGTTCGTTGGCCAGCTTCTCCGCGAGTTGGTCCTGGTGTTCCGCGCGAAGCTTCTTGTGCTCCGCGCCGCCCTTGTCACCGGTGGTCGAACTGCTCGGCGCGGACGGGGAACTCGGGTCCGCGAACGCGACGGCGGGCGCGGCGATCCCCACCGCGAGTACGCCAGCTGCGGCGACCCCGCCGAGCATGTGTTTCTTGGAAATCCGCCTGTGCATCAAGCCTCCCGTTGTCGTAATGGTGCAGATGACGTGGCCGAGTGTGGTCCGTCGAGCTGAGCCCGAGCCGTGGCCAGCCTGAGACGACGCTGAGAATCGCGGCCAATGCCGGGCATATGAGACACGTCCTGCTGCGTCGATCAAGGACGTTCACGTCGATCAAGGACATATTCACACGATTGAAGATCCAACAGCGTGAATTCGTCCTTGATCGACGGGGCGGGGGGTGGCGCGGGGGCGGGTGGGGTGGGGTGGGGCGCGGGTGGGGGTGGGGGTGGGGGTGGGTTAGCGGACGGCGGGGGTGATGGTGAGGGTGCCGGCGGTGGCGTCGAGGGTCGCGGGGACGCCGAGCGGCACGGTCAACTGGCCGACGCCGTGTCCGATCGGCAGACCGCCGAGCACCGGTACCCCGAGATCCGCGAGCCCCTCGGTGAGCACATCGGTCACGTCGACGGGCCATTCGTCGGCGCACCGGGTGAACTGGCCGATCGCCACCCCGGCGACGCCGCGCAGCGCGCCGGACCGGCGCAGGTGGGTCAGCATCCGGTCCACTTTGTACGGAGGTTCCTCGACCTCCTCGATCAGCAGGATCGCGCCGGTGAGGTCCGGCATGTCGGGCGTGCCGATCGAGGAGACGATCAAGCAGAGGTTGCCGCCGATCAGCGGACCGGTCGCCGTGCCGGGCAGCACGACCGACGCCGTCTCCTCGGTCTCCACGCGCCGCACCGTCACCGGGGCGTCGCTCATCAACGCGGCGCGCAGCGACTCGGCCGACGCCGGGGGTGTCCGCTCGTCGAGCCACGCCACGCCCGGGCCGTGCACGGTGGCGAGCCGGGCGCCGCGCCAGAGCGCGAACTGCAGCGCGGTGATGTCGGAGAAGCCGGCGACGACCTTCGGGTCCCGCCGCACCGCCGCCATGTCGATCGCGTCCACCACGCGCTGCGCGCCGTACCCGCCACGGGTGCAGAGCACGCCGCGGATCTCCGGGTCGGCGAAGGCGGCGTTGAGGTCGGCCGCGCGTAGCTCGTCGGCGCCGGCGAGGTAGCCCTGCCGGGCGTACGCATTGCCGGCGAGCACCGGTCGCAGCCCCCAGCCGGTGAGGAGTTCGATGCCGCGGGCGACCCGTTCCGGCCGGGTCGGGCCGGAGGGGGAGACCAGCGCGACGGCGTCGCCGGGGCGCAGGGCGGGTGGTCGGACGGCCTGATCGTCGGTCACAGGTGAGAAGACTAGGGCCTCGCGCTGTGACGCATGGGGCACGCGGGCGTACCGGTGCGCGGTGCGGCGCCGGGGGACCGATAGCCTCGACGCGTGGGTACCGCGCTGGTGATCGAGAACGACCCGACCGACGACCCCCGCCTGTTGGGGGAGTGGTTGACCGAGGCGGGGCTGCGGCTGGAGGTGCTGCGGCCGCACGCCGGCGACGCCCTGCCGGAAAATCTCGACGGCTACGTGGCGCTGGTGGTGCTCGGCGGCGAGCAGCAGGCCTATCCGGCGGCCGACGGGACGCCGGGGGCGTCCTGGTTCCCGGCGCTGGAAGGGCTGCTCCGCAAGGCCGTCCGGCACCGCGTGCCGACGCTCGCCGTCTGCCTCGGCGCGCAGTTGCTCGCCACCGCGCACGCCGGCACGGTGGAGCGGAGTCCGTCCGGCCCGGAGATCGGACCGGGGCTCGTCGCCAAGCGCGACGCGGCCGACACCGACCCGCTGTTCAAGTGGGTGCCGCTCCTGCCGGACGTCCTGCAGTGGCACGTCGACGAGATCACCGAGCTGCCGCACAACGCGGTGCTGCTCGCCGCCTCGACCCGCTACCCGCACCAGGCGTTCCGCCTCGGCGACCGGGCCTGGGGCCTGCAGTTCCACATCGAGTGCGACTCGGACATGATCGCGGGCTGGGCGGCGGACTCGACGGTGCTGGCCGAACTCGGCTACGACCCCGAGGACGTGGTGGCCGCCTGCGGCGCGGTGCTCGCCGACGTGGAAGAGGTGTGGCAGCCCTTCACCGCCCGGTTCGCCGCGCTGGCGCTGGGCGAGCTCGAGGGTGAGCCGCGTCGCACGCTGCCGCTGCTGGGGCAGTAGCGCGGCGATGACCAGACCGACGGGATCGTCCGCCCGGCTCGCCCGGTACGGCTTCGACATCGCCAACGGGGCGCGCACCGCGGAGATGCTCGGTCCCGACGGGCTCGGCCTGTGGAACATCGAGACGCGGGAGCCGGTGGACGGGTGCGCGGTCGAGGTGCTGACCACGCTGTCCCGGGCGGCCGACCCCGACCTGGCGCTGCGCCAGCTGCACCGGCTCGTCGAGGCGGAACGCCGCGCGGGCGTGGACGGATCCGTGCTGATGATCGCCCTGTGCGCCGACGCCGGCCTGCGGCGGCGGCTGATCGCCGTACTCGGCGCCTCGTCGGCGCTCGGTGATCATCTGGTCGCCAACCCGGACCAGTGGGCGGCGCTCGCCACCCGGGCGGACGGGACGGCGCCCGAGGCCGACGGGACGCTTGTCCGGGAGCCGCGGGCGGCAGAGGCAAACGCGGAGATCGCCGCGCTGCGCCGGGCGTACCGGCTGGCGCTGTTGCGGATCGCCGCGGCCGACCTGACCGGCGGTCGCAACCTGGAACAGACGATGGGCGCGCTCTCCGCGCTCGCGGACGCCACCCTGGCCGCGGCGTACGCGATCGCCGTCGGTGAACTTCCCGCCGGCACGGCCGAGCCGCGCCTCGCCGTGGTGGCGATGGGCAAGTGCGGGGGCGGCGAGCTCAACTACGTCTCCGACGTCGACGTGATCTTCGTGGCCGCCGAGGACGACGACCTCGCGCCGGCGACCAGCGTCGCTACCCGGCTGATCCACATCTGCGGGCTGGTGGCCTGGCCGGTCGACGCGGCCCTGCGGCCGGAGGGGAGCAGCGGGGCGCTGGTACGCACCCTCGCCAGCCACCTCGCCTACTACCAGCGCTGGGCCCGTACCTGGGAGTTCCAGGCACTGCTCAAGGCCCGTCCCGCCGCCGGCGACGCCGCGCTGGCGCAGGAGTGGATCGACCGGCTCGCGCCGCTGGTCTGGTCGGCGGCGGAGCGGCCGGAGGCGGTCGAGGACGTCCGCGCCATGCGCCGCAAGATCATCGACAACATTCCGCCGCGCGAGCTGGAACGGGAGATCAAGCGCGGGCCCGGCGGGCTGCGTGACATCGAGTTCGCCGTGCAGTTGCTGCAACTCGTGCACGGCCGGATCGACGAGTCGCTGCGGGTGCCGGGCACCCTGCCGGCGCTGCGCGCCCTGGTCGCCGGAGGTTACGTCGGCCGGGCCGACGGAGAGGCCCTGCTCGGCGGCTACTGTTTCCTGCGCCTCGTCGAGCACCGGCTGCAACTGCAGGGGCTGCGCCGCACCCACACCGTGCCGGCCGATCCGGGCGGACTGCGGTGGCTCGCCCACGCGTTGGGCTACACGGCGACCCCTGGGCGGGACGCCGTCGAAGCGTTCCGCGCCGAGTGGGTCAGCCACGCGACCGAGGTACGCCGGCTGCACGCCAAGCTGCTCTACCGGCCGCTGCTGGAGGCGGTGGCCCGGGTGCCCGCCGAGTCGCTGCGGATGACGCCGCAGGCGGCCCGGCACCGGCTGGAGATCCTCGGCTTCGCCGACCCGGCCGGGGCGCTGCGCCACCTGGAGGCGCTGACCGGCGGGCTGTCGCGCACGGCGGCCATCCAGCGCACACTCCTCCCCGTCCTGCTGCAGGAGTTCGCGGACGCGCCGGAGCCGGACCGCGGCCTGCTCAGCTACCGGCAGGTCTCCGACAAGCTCGGCGGCACCCCCTGGTACCTGCGACTGCTGCGCGACGAGGGGCCGGTGGCCGCGCGCCTCGCCCGGGTGCTGGTCGGATCCCGCTACGTCACCGACCTGCTGGCCCGTGAACCGGAGGCGCTGCGCCTCCTCGCCGACGACGCCGAGCTCACCCCGCGCGGCACCGATGTGCTGCTCGCCGGGTTCGCGGCGGCCGCGACCCGCCACCTCGACACCACCGGCGGCGCCCGGCCCGGTCCGGCGCAGGCGATCGGCGCCGTGCGCGCCCTGCGCCGCCGGGAACTGCTCCGGCTCGCCTGCGCCGACGTGCTCAGCCGGGCCAGCTCGCTCGCGCCCGCGCAGCCGGTCGACATCACCGCCGTCGGCACCGCCCTCTCCGACCTCGCCGACGCGACGCTCGCCGCCGCGCTGCGGGTCGCCTGCGCGGCACAGCCGCCGATGCCGGGGCTGCGTTTCGCGGTGATCGGGATGGGCCGCCTCGGCGGGTACGAGATGAGTTACCCCTCCGACGCCGACGTGCTCTTCGTCTACGACCCGCCGCCGGGAGTCGCCGAGGACGCCGCGAGCACGGCAGCCCATGCCGTCGCCGAGGAGCTGCGCCGCCTGCTCGGCATGCCCGCTCCCGACCCGCCGCTCGGCGTCGACGCCGACCTGCGTCCGGAAGGACGGCAGGGGCCGCTGGTGCGCAGCCTCGCGGCGTACGCCCAGTACTACGCGCGCTGGTCGAAGGTCTGGGAGGCGCAGGCACTGCTCCGGGCCCGCTTCGTGTGCGGCGACGCCGCCCTCGGCGAGGAGTTCCTCGCGGCCGCCGACCGGGTCCGCTATCCCGATCGGGGACTGACCCGCGAGCAGGTCACCGAGATCCGGCGGATCAAGGCACGGGTGGAGAACGAGCGGCTGCCCCGCGGCGCCGACCCGACCACCCACACGAAGCTCGGCCGGGGCGGGCTCGCTGACGTCGAGTGGGCCGTGCAGCTCCTGCAGCTCCGGCACGCCGGGACGATCGAGGCGCTGCGTGGCACCCGTACCCTCGACGCGCTGGTCGCGGCGCGCGACGCCGGGCTGGTCGATCCCGCCGACGCCGCCGCGATGGCCGCCGGGTGGACCCTCGCCGCCCAGGTCCGCAACGCGCTGATGCTGGTCCGCGGCCGGGCCACCGACCAGCTGCCGCGGCACGGGGTGGACCTGGCCGGTGTGGTGCGGCTACTCGGCGGCGCCGACCCCGGGGAGTTCCTCGACGAATACCTGCGCACCACGCGGCGTTCGCGCGCCGCCGTCGAGCGCGTCCTCGATGCCTGACCGTCGGTCGCCGCGGCTGGTCGTCGCCGGCACGGTGGCGGTGGCCGTCGCCCTGGCCGTGGCGTTCCTGCTCGCGCCCCCGATGGGCACCGATCTTTCCGCGCAGGTCGCCCGCGCCGGCTTCTTCGACCGGTACGGCTTCGCGCCGCTCGACTTCGGCTGGTACGGGGGCGTCTCGCCGTACGGCTACAGCCTGATCAGTCCGCCGATGATGAGCCTGCTGGGACCCCGCGTCACCGGGGCGCTCGCCGCCGTCGTGTCGGCCGTCGCGCTCGTTCTGCTCTTCCTGCGCACGGGGGCCCGGCGTCCGCTGCTCGGCGGGGTGCTCGGCGCGGTCTGCGTCGTCGGCAACCTGGTGTCGGGCCGGGTCACGTACGCCGTCGGGGTGGCCTTCGGGCTGCTCGCCCTGCTCGCCTTGACCAGCGCCCGGCCGTGGCTGCGTGGACCCGGAGCCGTCGCGGCCGCGGCGCTGGCCGCCGCGGCGAGCCCGGTCGCGGGCCTCTTCACCGGGCTGGCCGGCGTGGCGCTGGCGCTCTCCGACCGGTCCCGGTGGCGGGGCGGCGCCGCCGTCGCGGCCGGCGCGGCCGTGCCGCTGGCCGTGATGGCGCTGCTCTTCGGCGACGGCGGCTGGATGAACATCAGCGCCCTCGACGCGCTGCGCGCCGGCACGGTCAGCCTCGCCGTGGCGCTGCTGGTGCCGCGCCGGCCGGTGCGGGTCGGCGCGCTGCTCTCCGCCCTCGGTGTGGCGGCGGCGTTCGCGCTGCACACCCCGGTCGGGCTCAACGCCACCCGGCTCGCCGCGATGTTCGCGCTTCCGCTGCTCGCCGCGTACGGCCGGCTGCCGACGCGGCTGGCGGGCGCCCGCCGTCGCGCGGCGCTGCTGGCCGCGGTCCTGCTGCTGGTGGCGGTCTGGCAGCCGCCGGTCTCCCGTACCGACCTGGCTGCGGCGGGCGATCCGACCGCCGCGCGTGGCTATTTCCAGCCGCTCCTGGACGAGTTGGCGCGCCGGCCGGCCGGCCGGGTCGAGGTGGTGCCGACCGCCAACTACTGGGAGGCGGCGTACGTGCCGCAGGTCGCGCCGCTGGCGCGCGGCTGGCTGCGCCAGCTCGACCTCGCCCGCAACGGACTCTTCTTCGACGGCACGCTGGACGCCCGCTCGTACGCCACCTGGTTGCACGGGAACGGGGTGGCCTATGTCGCGGTCGCCGCGGCGCGGCCGTCGTGGGTCGGGCGGCGTGAGGCGGAGCTGATCGGGGGCGGCCTGCCCTACCTGCGGGAGGTGTGGCATGACCCCCGGTGGCGGCTCTACGCGGTGGTCGATCCGACGCCGGTCGTGGGGTCGCCGGGGCGGCTCGTCGAGGTCGACGCGGGCGGGGTGACGTTCACGGCGGACCGACCGGGGGATGTCCTGGTGCGGGTGCGCTGGTCGCGCTGGTTGGCCGTCGACGGGGCAGGCGCGTGTCTCGCCCCCGCCGCGCAGGGCTGGACCACCGTCCGGGTGACCCGTCCCGGCCGGCATGTGCTCTCCGGTCGACTGTGGCCGGGGCCCCGTTGCGGAAAGGTACGGTGACACATATGCCTGGTACGCCCCGGTATGCCGTCATCCGTTACCTCGGATTCGCCGGCGCGGTGTTGCTGGCCGTCGCCGCCTACCTCGGCGGCGCGCTGCCGCCGCTGCCCCGCAACGCCAACCCGGTCGCGCTGGCGCAGCACGGCAACGGCGGATGGGTGATGCTGACCTGGCTGCTCGGCACGAGCCTGCTCGTCTGGGCCTGGTGGTCGGCCCGCTACGCCGACCCGCCCATCCGCTGGATCTACGTCACGGTCGGACTCTGGCTGCTGCCGCTGCTCGTCGCGCCGCCGCTGGGCAGCCGCGACGTCTACTCGTACGCCTGCCAGGGCGCCGTCTACGACGCCGGCGGCGACCCGTACACGCACGGGGTGGCCGAACTCGGCTGCCCATGGCTGTCGACGGTCACCCCGATGTGGCGGGACACGCCCGCGCCGTACGGGCCGGTCTTCGTGCTGCTCGCCGGGGCCGCGGTCGCGCTCGGCGGCACACTGTGGGGCAGCATCGCGCTGCTGCGGGCGCTCACGCTCATCGGGGTCGTCCTCATGGCGCTCTGCGTGCCGGCGCTGGCCCGCCGTTGCGGCGTGCAGCCCGGCCGGGCGCTCTGGCTGGCGCTGGCCTGCCCGCTCGTGGCGGTGCACCTGGTCTCCGGCGCGCACAACGACGCCCTCATGGTCGGGCTGCTCGTCGCCGGGCTGCTGGTCGTCGCGGCCCGACCCGGGCACGCCGGGGTGCTGCTCGCCGGCGGTGTCCTGCTCGGGCTCGCCATCGCCGTCAAGATCACGGCGGTGGTCGTCGTGCCGTTCGCCGCGCTGGCCGCGATCCCCGGCCCGTACCGGCTGCCCGCGCTGCTGCGGCACGGCGCGTGGGTCGCCGCCGGGGTGGTCGCCGCATTGCTGGGCTCCACGCTCGCCTCCGGGCTCGGGCTGGGCTGGGTCGCCGGGCTCAGCCACAGCGGCGACTCGGTGCAGTGGACGTCGCCCCCCACGGCGCTCGGCATCTTCATCGAATACCTCGGGCGCCCCTTCGGCCTGCGCTACCACGCCGTGCCGGTGACCCGGGCGCTCGGCCTCGTCGTCCTGGCCGTCGTCCTGGTCGTGCTCTGGTGGCGGGCCCGGCACCGCAACCCGCTCTTCGGCGCCGGGCTGGCGCTGGCCGCAACGGTCGCCCTGGCGCCGGTCTTCCACCCCTGGTACGCCACGTGGCCGCTCGCCGTGCTGGCCGCCACCACCGAGCGCATCCGATGGTTCGTCGTCCCGGTCGCCGTCGCCTGCTTCCTCACCCTGCCCGACGGCAACAACCTCGCCCGGTTCACCAAGTTCCAGGGCACCCTCTTCATGGCCATCCTGACCGTGGTGATCGCCTACCGGGGCCTGCGGTGGGCGCGGGCGCACCGGCGCGCCCGCGAGGCCGAGCGCGCCGGGTCCGCCGCCCGCTGACCGCGGCGGACCACCGCTGCCCGATTGGCTGTCCGCCCCGCGCCCCGGTCGATGCGAGGGTGAAGACGCTCCGTCTTCACGTCACCGCCGGCCGCATCAGAGGGGACAGCCGATGACCGATCCGTTGCTCGACCGGCACGCCACCGAGCCCGCGCTGCGTCGCGTCTACGAGGCGGCCGGCCCCTACCTCGACTCCCTCGCCGATCGGCCGGTTCACGATCCGGCCACCGAGCCCCTGCTGGCCGACCTCGGCGGGGCGGCGCCGCTGCCCGAAAAGGGCGACGGCGCGGACGCCGTCGTGGACCGGCTGCTCCGCGTCGGTACGGCCGCGGCCACCCACTCCGCCGGCCCGCGCTTTTTCCATTTCGTCATCGGTGGCGTCACCCCGGCCGCGCTCGCCGCCGACTGGACCGCCTCCACGCTCGATCAGAACGCCGGCTTCCGCGCCTCCTCCGCCCTCGCGACCGAGACCGAGAGCGTGGCCCTGCGATGGCTGCGCGAACTCGTCGGTCTGCCCGAGTCCTACGGCGGGGCGCTGGTCGCCAGCGCGACCTTCGCCAACTTCACCTCGCTCGCCTGCGCCACGCACTGGTGGGGGGAGCGGCACGGCGTCGACACCACCGCCGACGGGCTCGCCGGCCTGCCCCGCATGCCCGTGCTCTCCGGCGGCTACGTGCACGCCAGCGCCCGCAAGGCCCTGCAGATGCTCGGGCACGGCCGCAACAGCGTCGAGGTCTTCGCCCGCGACGCCGTCGGTCGGGTCGACCTCAACGCGCTCGACCGCCGGCTCGGAGAGTTGGGCGCGCCAGCGGTCGTGATCGCCAACGCCGGCGAGGTCAATGCCGGCGATTT
This sequence comes from Micromonospora sp. NPDC049679, assembly GCF_040659735.1. NCBI lineage: Bacteria > Bacillati > Actinomycetota > Actinomycetes > Micromonosporales > Micromonosporaceae > Micromonospora > Micromonospora sp. NPDC049679. Next base: position 18,342 of record NZ_JBFANZ010000031.1, on the reverse strand, counting down.
CGACCCGGTGGACGCGCTCGCCGACATCGCCGAGCGGCACGGCGCCTGGCTGCACGTCGACGGGGCGTTCGGACTCTTCGCGGCGGTGTCCCCACGGACCGCGCATCTCGTCCGCGGAATCGAGCGGGCGGACTCGATCGGATGCGACGCGCACAAGTGGCTCAACGTGCCGTACGAGAGCGGGTTCGCGTTCCTGAAGGAGCCCGGACGGCTCGGGGCGACCTTCGGCATGCCCGGTGCCCCCTACCTGCCGAGCGCGGACAGCCCGCGCGGCGGGTACGCGCTGCTCGGCCCGGAGTCGTCGCGGCGCGCCCGGTCACTGCCGATCTGGGCGACGCTCGCCGCGTACGGGCGCGACGGGCACCGGGCGATGATGGAACGCCACCTCGATCTCGCGCAGCGGCTCGCGGGTCTCGTGGATGCCGCCGCGGAGTTGGAGCGGCTGGCCGAGGTCCCGCTCTGCATCGTGTGCTTCCGGGCGCGGCCGGCCGGGATGCCGGAGGCGGCGCTCGACGAGTTCAACCGGCGGCTGGGGGAGGCGCTCCTCAACGACGGGCGGGTCTTCGCCGGCACCACCGTGTACGGGGGCCGCGTCGCGCTACGCCCGGCGATCGTCAACTGGCGTACCACCGAGGCGGACATCGATCTCTTCGTCGACGTGGTCCGCGAACTCGCCGCCCGTCTCGTTACCTGACGGATGGAAACGGACAGGGCCGGCCCGCGCGTGCGGACCGGCCCTGTCGTTGTCGCGTCAGCAGTCGTAGTACATCGCGAACTAACTGCCCATCGCCGCTGACCTGGGAGAGCGGTTTCGATCAAGCCGCTGAGCAGGTCGTACGTCGTATATCAACTTTCATCGTTGTCCAGTGTTTCCGGACGGCATCTGTACCCCTCGTGTACCTAATGATCATGGGGTGGTGGTGCCGTGTGCGAATGGTTCGGAAGAGGGCCGGTGGTGCATCCCGTCGCGCAGGCTCCGCCCTGCCGGGCCGCGCCGACCTGGTCCAGGTGGAGCGCCCCACTGGACGAACGACCTGGACCAGGTCGGCGCGGTCTGGTGGCCTCCGGTGTGCGACGGGTCCCCAGTCCCGGCCGGGGCATCCCAGAGTCGCCGAGGGTCCGGGGCGAGTAGCCCCGGCCGCCGGAGGCGATCCCCGGGTCGTAGGGCCGGAGGCCCTACCCGCCGGAGGCAGGTTCCCGAAGCGTGCCGCTTGGCGTCAACGCGGAAGAGCCGGCAGTCCGTCAGCGTGCGTCACGGCCTGGCTTGTGGCCTATCGGTGCTGGCGACGCTGGGCGCTCCACTGGCTCACAAGGTGGGCAGAGAGCAGGACAATGAAGGCCAGCATCAGCACACCAAGGAGGTTATGGGTCGATTCCTGCCAGCTCCGGGGCATGATCTCCCGTGCCTCGAAGAGAAGTCCGGCAGCACCACAGCAGGCGGCAGCCGACGCCCAGAGCCGAGGACGGTGCACCACTCGACCGAACAACCTGGCAGTTTCGGTGCGTCGACTGCGGACAAAAACAACACCGGCGAGCACGATCACAGCGCCACTGCCGCCAACGACCAGCGCAATCATCACTGCCCAAGACACGTCCATGGCCGTCACGGCGCCAGGGTAGCCGTAGCAGGCGATGCCCCCGGGTATGGGTGTCCCCGCCTTAGATCGTTGATTCGCGTCAGCCCCGGTCATCTCAGATGAGGATGGTCGGGGCTTCGGCGTGTCCGCCGGTCTCGCGGTGGCCACCGCCGGGCCGCGCCGGGAGCGAAGCGGCAAGGCGCGGACGGCCGGCGAAAGTGGCCCCGCGTGCGGCCCGCAGGGCCGCCTTGAAGACGTATGGAAAGTTCTCACCGGACGAGATTGCGGGCCGTGTCGTACTCCAGTTGATGCGTGACACGGTGACTTCAGTTGATGGGTTACACCGGGCGTGGCAGCGCCGGGGATGCAGGGACCGACGGTGACGCCATGTCACGACGCTGGCGTGTTAACGGCTCTGGCGGGAAGATCGCGGGTGATGAGCCGAATCGTGGAAGTATCCAGCCCGGTCGACGTGCGCCAGCTTCACGTCGGGCTCGGTGACGCTGCGGTTGTTCAGTTCGAGCAGCCGCTCACCGAGGCTGACTACAGGTCGCTCGCTGCGCTCTTGGCGGACCATCCGACGGTCACTCTGCGCGCGTACGGCTTCGATGAGGACCTCGCCACGCTGCGGTTCCTGCGCTGGTTCCCGCACCTCCGTCGCTTCAGCGTCGCCCACCTACGCAACCTCACGGACTTGGCGCCGTTGCACCAACTGAGCGCCGACGTCGAGTTTCTTGATATCGGCGAGACCCGCAAGCCTCTCAACCTCAGCCCGGTCGCCGCGTTCCATGACCTTCGTCAGCTGCGGATCGTCGCGCACCGACGCGGCCTGCCAGAGCTGCTTCACGCCAACCCCGGCCTGCAGGGATTAGCGTTGTGGCGGCTCCCGGTCGACCAACTTCTCCCGGTGATCGCCCTGCCCTACCTGCGGTCACTGGCGCTGACCCTCGGCTCCTTGGCGCAGGGGGAATGGCTGCTCCAGGTCCCCACCCTCCGCTACCTCGCGCTTCGCGCGGTTCGCAAACTCACTGACCTCGACGCCGTGATACGCCTGCCCGCACTGCAATGGCTGTGGTTGGACGCGCTCACTCTGGATCGGCTTCCGGACTTCGGCTCCTGCACCGCGCTGCTACGCGCCGACTGCACGGCCATGCGCCACCTTCGGCACCCGGCATCCCTCCAGGGCCTCGCGGCTGCGCCCCAGCTGCGGGAGCTGCTGGTCAGTGAGTCGCTGCTGCCTGTTGATGCGTTCGTACCGTTCGTTCATCATCCGACACTTGAACGCGTTGGCGTCGGCCTCGGCACCGAGCGCCGCAACCGCGAGGCTCACCAGCTGCTGCAACGGATGCCACCACGTGCCGACACGGACTTCGCCGCGACGTACGGACTTCTCCGCATGCTGTAGCCCAACCGCAAGCCGCGCGAGGTAGCGGAGGGTGGGGACCTGGAGCAGCCATTCCCCCTGTGCCAAGGAGCCGAGGGTCAGCGCCAGTGACCGCAGGTAGGGCAGGGCGACCGCTCGGGAAGGGGTCGGCCTGCCGGCGCGGTGGGGGATACACGGACTCCGGCACTACTACGCGACGGTGCTGATCCACGCGGGCGCGTCGGTGAAGACGGTTCAACTCTCGCTTGGGCACAGCACGCCGACCGTCACGCTCAACACCTATGTGCACGAGTGGCCGGACGTGCTCGACCGGACCCGGTTGCTCATTGACGGCGCGCTCGGTCAACACGAAACGGCGGCCACGCCGGCTGTGAGCCGGGCATGACCGCCGTCCGTGAGGTTGTACCCAACCTGTACCCAAGATCAGTGGCGATCCTGTTGGTCCAGGTCAGCCCCTTGATCTGCCTCAGCAGTCGTAGTACATCGCGAACTCGTGCGGGGTCGGCCGCAGGCGGACCGGGTCGACCTCGTTGGTGCGCTTCCACTCGATCCACGTCGAGATCAGGTCCGGCGTGAAGACGCCACCCTCGAGCAGGTAGTCGTGGTTGGCCTCGAGCGCGTCGAGCACCTCCGGCAGCGATCCGGGCACCTGCTTGACGCTGCCCCACTCCTCGGGCGGCAGGTCGTAGAGGTCCTTGTCGATCGGCTCCGGCGGCTCGATCTTGCTCTTGATGCCGTCGAGGCCCGCCATCATCATCGCCGAGAAGGCCAGGTAGGGGTTGCTCGACGGGTCGGGCACCCGGAACTCGACGCGCTTGGCCTTGGCGTTGCTGCCGGTCACCGGGATGCGGGTGCAGGCGGAGCGGTTGCGCTGCGAGTAGACCAGGTTGACCGGCGCCTCGAAGCCCGGCACCAGCCGCCGGTACGAGTTGATCGTCGGGTTGGTGAAGGCGAGCAGCGACGGGGCGTGGTGCAGCAGGCCGCCGATGTACCAGCGGGCCATGTCGGAGAGGCCGGCGTAACCGGTCTCGTCGTAGAAGAGCGGCTCGCCGTTCAGCCAGAGGCTCTGGTGGGTGTGCATGCCGGAGCCGTTGTCGCCGAAGAGCGGCTTGGGCATGAAGGTCGCGGTCTTGCCGCCCGCCCACACCTCGTTCTTCACGAGGTACTTGAAGAGCTGCAGCTGGTCGCCGGCGTGCAGCAGCGTCGAGAACTTGTAGTTGATCTCGGACTGGCCGGCCGTGCCCACCTCGTGGTGCGAGCGCTCCACCGTGAAGCCGGCGTCGAGGAGCCGTCGCACGATGCTGTCCCGCAGGTCGGCGAGGTGGTCCACCGGCGGCACCGGGAAATACCCGCCCTTGTACGCCGTCTTGTAGCCGCGGTTGCCACCGTCTTCCTGACGGCCGCTGTTCCAGGCGCCCTCGATCGAGTCGATGTAGTAGAAGGCCTGGTGCGCGGAGGTCTCGTGGCGGATCGAGTCGAAGATGTAGAACTCCGCCTCGGCGCCGAAGTACGCGGTGTCGGCGATGCCGCTCGCCGCCAGGTAGGCCTCGGCCTTCTTCGCCACGTTGCGCGGGTCCCGGGAGTAGGCCTCGCGGGTGAACGGATCGTGGATGAAGAAGTTGAGCGCCAGCGTCTTCTGCGCCCGGAACGGGTCGATGAAGGCGGTGGCGACGTCCGGCAGCAGCAGCATGTCCGACTCGTGGATCGCCTGGAAGCCGCGGATCGACGATCCGTCGAAGGCGAGGCCGTCGGTGAAGACACTCTCGTCGAACGACTCGACCGGCAGGTTGAAGTGCTGCATCACGCCGGGCAGGTCACAGAAGCGTACGTCGACGAACTTCACGTCCTCGTTCTTGAGGTAGCGAAGTAGTTCCTCGGGATTGGCGAACACAGGTCCTCCTGGCACGTCCACGGTTAGCTAGGCTGGTGGCGACGCTATGGCCGTGCCATTGCCCCGGCATGTCTCTTCTGTTTCTGCCGTGTTACGTCACTCGCGGAGCGTGATAGTGGCCGGTCGCCCGGTGGGGGCCCGCCCAGGATAGGCGGATAGCCTGACTCCTCGTGGCAAGACAGGAAGCTGACATCGAGTCGATTTCGTCCCCGGCGGGCGCTCCCCCCGAGCCGGCGAACGGGGCCGCACCCCCTCCGAGCCTTGCCCGGCGGTTCGCCGCGCTCCTCGTCGACTGGGCGCTCTGCGTGCTCTTCTCCGGCCTGATCGGCAACCCGTCCGCGGACGGTTGGCCACCCGTGGTGGTGCTGATCGCCGAGTACGCCTTCTTCATCGGACTCTTCGCGCAGACCCCCGGCATGTGGGTGGCGAAGATCCGGTGCGTCTCGTACGGCGACGGGAGCCGCATCGGCGTGATCCGCGCGATGCTCCGCGGCGTCCTGCTCTGCCTGGTGATCCCGGCGCTGCTGATGGACGGGCGGCGCCGCGGCCTGCACGACCGCGTCGTCGGTTCGGTGATCGTCCCCGCCTCGTCGGCGCGGTCCTGACGCGCTACCGGCCGCGCGTTGGCGCGGCCTGACGCGGTGCCCGGCCGAGCGCCGGCGCGCCGTTACCGGCCGCGGGTCTGCCGGAAGGCGCCCTTCGACGGCCGCATGTTCTTCGGGATCGCGCCCTTGGGCATCTGCGGCCGCGCGGTCAACGCCTTCAGCCGCTTGTCGAGCGCGTTGACGTCCTTACCGCTGAGGGTGCGGGGCAGCCGCATCAGGGTCATCCGCAGCTTGCGGATCGGAAGCTCGTTCTCGCCCTGGCCGATGAAATAGTCGTGGAGCGGGGCGCTGCCGATCACCTTCGCCAGCCGGCGCTTCTCCTGCCCGAGCAGGCCACGCACCCGCTGCGGGTTCCCCTCGGCGAGCAGGATCACGCCGGGGCGTCCGATCACCAGGTGCACCATGTCCATCTGGGTGGTCGAGCTGACCGCGGGTGTGATCCGCCAGTCGCCGCGCATGCTCTCCAGGATGGAGGCGGCCGCGCCCGGCTGCCCCTCGGCGGCGTTCAGCATCGCCTTGTTGGAGCGCAGGTTGAGCACGATCAGCAGGGCCAGGAGCGCGAGCAGGATGCCGATCGGCAACCACATCCACCCCCAGAAGACGACCGCGACGACGCTGAGCGCGATCGGGATCAGCACCGCGGCCGCGGCGAGCGGCGCGAACCACTTGTCGCGCTTGGCGGTGAACGAGAACACCATCCCGATCTGCTTCAGCCGCTGGCCGAACGAGACCTTCTCCTGGGGCTTTGCCATGCGGGCAGTGTAGTGGCCCGCCGCCGCCCCACTGCGGCGTGGCCGGCCCTGCCGGTGACGCGCCGGGCGACAGCCCTCAGGTAAGGACCTTACGGCGGTACCGGGGGCTACTCAGCGGCGCGTAAGGAGGTGGTCACGGCAGAAGATGAGGCAGCACACCCATGCGGCCGTGAGGCCTTCGCGCGAAGAGTCAGGGGCTGCACCGGGCCGGAGCCGTACCCGGCGCACTGGTGGTCCCGGCTGTTGCGCCGGCCCGGTCACCGCACCACCCGTACGCCCGCTCTGCCGTGACGGCGGCGGGTAGCGGTGGCGACGGCGATCGAAGGGGACGCACGCGATGCGTCGGGCCCCTTTTCGTACGTGCTACGCGGTTACGGTCGCGGCGTCGCGGGCGTCGATCGCCTGCTGGTAGAGGCGACCGGCGCGGTACGACGAGCGCACCAGCGGACCGCTCATCACGCCGGCGAAACCGATCTCCTCGGCCTCCTCGCGCAGCTCGACGAACTCCTCCGGCTTGACCCACCGTTCCACCGGGTGGTGGCGGGGGGTCGGGCGCAGGTACTGCGTGATGGTGATCAGCTCGCAGCCGGCGGCGTGCAGATCGCGCAGCGCCTGCGACACCTCGGTGCGCTCCTCGCCCATGCCGAGGATGAGGTTGGACTTGGTGACCAGCCCGGCCGCCCGGGCCTGGGTGATCACGTCGAGGGAGCGTTCGTAGCGGAACCCCGGCCGGATCCGCTTGAAGATGCGCGGCACCGTCTCGACGTTGTGGGCGAGCACCTCGGGACGCGAGCCGAAGACCTCGGCGAGCTGGGCGGGCTCGGCGTTGAAGTCGGGGATCAGCAGTTCGACGCCGCAGCCGGCCTGCAGGGCGTGGATCTGCCGGACCGTCTCGGCGTAGAGCCAGGCGCCGCCGTCCGGCAGGTCGTCGCGGGCGACGCCGGTCACCGTCGCGTAGCGCAGCCCCATCGCCGCCACCGACTCGGCGACCCGGCGCGGCTCGTCGGCGTCGAACTCGGCGGGCTTGCCGGTGTCGATCTGGCAGAAGTCGCAGCGGCGGGTGCACTGGTCACCGCCGATGAGGAAGGTCGCCTCCCGGTCCTCCCAACATTCATAGATGTTGGGGCAGCCGGCCTCCTGGCAGACCGTGTGCAGGCCCTCCCGCTGCACGAGGCCCCGCAGCTGGGTGTATTCCGGGCCCATCTTCGCCTTGACCTTGATCCATGGCGGCTTGCGCTCGATCGGAGTCTCGGCGTTGCGGGCCTCGATGCGCAGCATGCGCCGGCCCTCGGGAGCGATGGTCACGGGGCCGAGCCTACGCCCGGTCGCTATTGGCCCGCGCGCCGTCGCGACGGGGCTCACGTCGTCGACGCGGTGACCTCGATCACGGGCCGAAACCGTCGCCATGTCACATTCCCGGGATAAATCGCTGCCGCCCGGGCGTCGCGCGCTGCTACCGTCCGGGCCAACAGCGATGACGGAGCCGAGTACCGCCACGACCACCGGAGTCGAGAGAGTCACCGGCAGCTGCGAAGGTGACCTCCGGCCGGGGCGAGAAGACCCTCCCGAGCTGCGGGAAGAACGGCACGACGTGCCCGGTAGACCCCGCCGGCTGGCCCTCGTCACGGGCGACGAACAAGGCCGCCGGCCCGCGGGTCGGCGGTGAAGGTGTGGTGGCACCGCGAGGTTCCCGCTCGCCCACACCTCCCTGGGGATCGCGTTGCGAGACACGAGGAGGCACACCGCATGCAACGCATCCTGTCCACCGAACTCCCCGCCCACGTCGGGGAACGCGTCCGCGTCGCCGGCTGGATCCACCGCCGCCGGCTGCTCAAGTCCGTGGCCTTCCTGATCCTGCGCGACGGCGCCGGCCTGGCCCAGGTCGTGCTCACCGCCGACGACGTCCGCGCCCGGCTCGACGAGCTGACCGAGGAGACCGTCGTCGAAGTGGTGGCCACGGTGATCGGCAACCCCGCGGCGCCCGCCAGCGTCGAGCTGATCGACCCCGAGGTACGCCTGCTCGGCGCGGTCGCCGTACCCCCGGCTTTCGACCTGTATCGGCCGGTGCTCACCGCGACCCTGCCGACGCAGCTCGACCACGCGGCCGTGGCGCTGCGGCACCCCACCCGCGCCGCCGCGCTGCGGATCTCGGCGGCCGCGGTCGCCGGGTTCCGGGCCACACTGGACGCCGCGCGCTTCGTCGAGGTGCACACCCCGAAGATCGTCGGCTCGGCCACGGAGAGCGGGGCGAACGTCTTCGCCCTCGACTACTTCGGGCGGCCCGCCTACCTGGCCCAGTCGCCGCAGTTCTACAAACAGCTCATGGTCGGCGTCTTTGAGCGGGTCTACGAGGTGGGGCCGGTGTTCCGGGCCGAGCCGCACGACACGGTGCGGCACCTGGCGCAGTACACCTCACTCGACGTCGAGTTCGGCTTCGTCGCCGACCACCGCGACGTGATGGCGCTGCTGCGCGACGTCCTCGCCGGCATGGTGAGCGCGGTCGCGTCGCGGGCCGGTGACGCGATGGCGACGCCCGGCGCCGGACTGCCCGACGTGCCCGCCGAGATCCCGGCGCTGCAGTTCACCGAGGCGCTGGCGGTCGCCGGCGCACCGGCCGACGAGCCGGACCTCGCGCCGGCACACGAACGGGCGGTGGGGGAGTGGGCGCGTCGCGAGCACGGGTCGGACTTCGTCTTCGTCACCGGCTACCCGATGGCCAAGCGCCCGTTCTACACCCATCCCGACCCGGCGCGGCCGGCGTACTCCAACGGGTTCGACCTGCTCTTCCGCGGCGTGGAGCTGGTCACCGGGGGACAGCGGCTGCACCGGCACGCCGACTACCTCGCGGCGCTCGCGGCCCGCGGCGAACCGGTCGAGCCGTACGCCGCCTATCTGGACGCCTTCCGGCACGGAATGCCGCCGCACGGTGGGTTCGCCATCGGGCTGGAGCGGTTCGTGGCGCGGCTGACCGGCGCGGCGAACGTGCGGGAGGTGACCGCCTTCCCGCGCGACCTGCACCGCCTCACGCCGTAGCGCTGTGCGGCGCCCCGGCCCTGCTGTCTCAGGCCAGCAGGGTCGGGAGGTGGCGCTCGACCACGGGGAGGGCGTCGGCGACCGTGATCGCGCGGCGGAGCTCAGCGGTGAGCGAGGTGACCCCCGCGTCGCGGATGCCGCAGGGCACGATCTGGTCGAAGGCCGCGAGGTCGCAGTCGCAGTTGAGCGAGAAGCCGTGCTGGGTCACCCCGCGCGCGACCCGGATGCCGATCGCGGCGACCTTGCGGGCCGGACCCCGCTCGTCCTGCGCCACCCACACCCCGCTGCGCCCCTCGATCCGGGTGGTGGCGAGGCCGAACTCGGCGCAGACGTCGATGAGCAACTGCTCGGTGCGGCGTACGTAGGCGACCACGTCGACCGGATCGGGCAGCTTGACGATGGGGTAGCCGACCAGTTGCCCCGGCCCGTGCCACGTGATCTTGCCGCCGCGGTCGACGTCGACCACCGGGGTGCCGTCCATCGGCCGGTCCCACGGCTCGGTGCGCTTGCCGGCGGTGTAGACGCTGGGGTGCTCCAGCAGCAGCACGGTGTCCGGCTGCTCGCCGGTGACGACGGCCTCGTGCAGGCGGCGCTGCTCGTCCCACGCGTCGCGATAGTCGATCAGGCCCACCCGCCTGCTGAGCAGGCCGTTGTTCTGCAGGCGGGGAACGATGCTGGTCACGGTGCCAGCCTAATCCGCTACTCACGAGTCAGCCCCGACCGTGGCCCGACTCACGCGGTCCCCGGGTGGCGCGGATCTCCGCGCCCGTGCGGTCCGCGCTGCGTGATCATGGGGCCGTCGGAGTCTTCGTGGTCACGCGAGGCGCCAGAGCCAGACGTCGTGCACCCGCCGCGGTGGGCCGAGCAGTTCGGTGGTCGCCCGGAGCAGCGCGTCGTGGTGCACCGGGAACTTCGCCCCGTGCACCCGGTCGGCGAGCACCACCACCTCCGCGCCCCAGTGCCGCAGATCCGCCCGCGCCGCGGCCCGATCGGTGTCGGTGATCGGCGGCACCACGCCGTTCTTCGCCACGTCGAAAAGGAGCGCGTCGGTGGCGCGGGGAATGGGCCCGATCCGGCCACGCCCGTCGGGACCGCCGGGGCCGAGGAAGAAGCCGGACGGGATGGCGAACTCTCCCTGCCGGTGCGCCAACGCGTACGCCTGCCAGCGCTGCCCGTCCGGGAGCACGTCCAGGGTGAAGGGCACGGGGGCGAGCACGCCGCCGGGGGAGACGTGTTCGCGCCAGGCGCCGGAGGTGATGAACGCCGGCACCGGCTCGCGTTCGATGGTCAGCAGTGTGGTCGGCAGCAGCGGCACGAGCGCCGCCGCGAAGCCGGCGGTCCAGGCGAGGCGTAGTCGGGGCGGCAGCGGTGCCGCCCCGCGCAGGCAGTCGACCGCCAGGGCGAGCAGGATCCCGATCACCGGGGTCACGACCAGGGCGAGCCGCGCGGGGAGGGCCGCGTTGAAGACCGGGACGTGGTCGAGGAGCGCGTACGGCAGCGGAATCTCGGTGATGACGCCGAACCACTTCACGACCGGCCCGAACGACAGCACGGTGAACACGCCGGCGGTGATCGCGAGGGCCCGCAGGGTGGCGCGGCGGCCGGCGTCGGCGGAGCGCCACAGCATCACCAGGCAGGCGACGGTCAGGATCAGCAGCGGCAGGCCGAAGAAGGAGTTCTCCTCGGTGGGGTTGGGCGCGAGCGTGCTGTCCAGTCCGGCGAGGCCGGCGAACGACCGCTCGGGGAACGCCCCGAACGCGGCGATGTCCTCGGCGTGTATGCGGGAGTCGAAGCCGGTGCCGTGGAAGCGCTGCGGGCCGAGGAAATGCAACCACAGCGGGTACGACAGCAGCGCTCCCGCCACGACGGCGGTGACGCCCAGACCGCGCAGGTAGGCCGGTAGCGCGGCCCGTGCCTCGGCGCGCCGCCCCGGCGCGAGGGCCCAGACGGCGAGAAAGACGCCGCAGGCCAGGGCGGTGAAGAAGAGCCCTTCGGCGGCGATCGAGAAGGCGACGGCGACCAGCACGCCGAGCAGGAGGCCGTTGCGCAGCCACCGGCCGGGTTCCCGCATCCGGAGCACCCGCCACACGATGATCGGCACGAGCCAGCCGGCGGTCCAGTTCAGGTGCGCGTTGGCGTGCGAGATCATGCCGGGGGCGAAGCCGCAGAACAGCCCGCCGAGCGCGGCGGCGAACCGGAAGCGCACCAGCGGTTCCGCGCCGGTGCCGGGGCGGAACCGGGAGAGGAACCAGTACCAGGCGTATGCGGTCGCGGCCAGGTTGAGGGTGAGGATCATCAGGAACGTGGCGGGGGGCCCGATCAGGTACGTGAGCGGCGCGAACGCGACGGCGTACACGGTGATCGAGGTGTTGACCGCGAGGTTGACCCCGTCGGGGGCGTTGAGCAGGTGGGTGAAGAGCGGGTTTTCGGCGTGGGTCAGCGCGTGTGCGCCGTACGCCAGCAGCCATTCGAACAATGCCTGGTCGCTGGAGTTGACGGTGATGGCGCGGGTGTCGGGGCCGAGCCAGAGTCCACTGGTCACCCAGAACGCGAGGGCGAGCGCGACGGCGGCCACCAGTAGATCGGCGCGACGGCGCGGGGTGGTGGCGGAGGACGGCGCGGCCGGCGCTGCGGCGGACTGGGTCGGGGCGATCGGCACGGGCGGCAGATTACCAATCTGGCACGGGTGGCCCGTGTCGCGCCCGCGTCGACATCGTTAATGAAAATGACTATCAATTCTCCTCATGCCTGCCGGATGGGAGCTACCTGCGCGGCGAGAACACCCGCATCTCGTCGCCGGCAGCGATGGTCGAGACGACCCCGCCCGGTCGGGGTTCCCGGCTGCTCGGCGTCGACGGCGCCAACCCGCTCTACGTCCACGTGATCGGCAACAAGGTCGACGACGAGTCCGACGTCGAATCCTGCGCGGGCACGTACACCCGGCAGTCAGTGGAGTTCCACCTGCGCAACGCGAACGCCTGGGCGAGTGACCGGGTGGGGGAGGACCTCGCCGCCCAGGTCGACCCCGATTCCGTCCTCGGACCGGAGCCGCTGGTCCGCTGACCCGGAGGAGAAACCCATGTCTCTCGACGTACCCGCCGCGCTGCTGGAGTGGGCGGAGTCCGGCTGGATCGACGACGCGGAGTTCGTCGACTGCGTCCGGCGCTCCCTGCCGTACGCCTGGTCGGTGGTGTCCGAGGTGGCCGCCCGCACCGCCGTCACCGCCGCCGAGTTCGCCGACCACGCGGTCCCGCCGCCGAGCGAGGCCGAGCGCGGCCAACTGCTGCGGGCGTTGGCCAGCGATGCGATCCGGGGCGCGCTGGAGCGGCACTTCGGCATGAAGCTGGCCTTCCAGAACTGCCACCGGGTGGCGGCGTTCACGCTCGGCGCGGTCGGCGGCGAGACGTACCAGCGGTTCATCTCGCCGGTCGCGCAGATCCGCAACCAGTCGCCGGAGCTGCGCGACTGCTGAGTCGCGAGTAAGGGTCCCTGCTGTGTGAAAAGCCACAACCAGGGCCCTTACGTATGGGTAGGGATGCGTGACGGACAGGGAGTGCGATGGTCGTTGCGGAGTGATCCCTTACGGTCACCGCTCGTGAAGCGTTGTGATGGGGGATCCGGGTTGCCGGCAGCAGATCAGCCGCCGTTCCCGCCGGCGTCGAGGGGCGTGCGTGTCCGTCATTGACGAGCATCTGGCGCGGGCCATGGAGCTGCCCGGGGCGGTCGGCGCGAGCCTCGTCGATTGCACCGCCGGCCTCGCGCTCGCCACCGCCGGGTCGGTCCCCGCCGGCGACGCGGAAGCCGCGGCCACCGGCGCCGCGGAGGTGCTGTACGCGGCGTCCGCCCGCGCGCCGTTCGCCTCCGCGCGACCGCACGACACGATCGAGGACCTCATCATCACCACCGTCAGCGGCTATCACCTGCTGCAGGGCGTGCCGGTTCCCTTCGGTAACCAACTAGTCCTCTACCTCTGGCTCGACCGCGCCGACGGCAACCTCGCGATGGCCCGGCGGCGGCTCGCCGACATCGCGGACGACCTGGTGAGAACGCCCCCCGATCCGCCCGCCGGGTCCGCCACGTAGCGCCGATCCCCGCCCCGCCACGGCGTCGCCCCACGCCGTTCACCCCCACCACCACCCCTTGCGCGAGGAGTCATGGCGAAGACCCGCCGTCAGTCCGAGACCGCCCCACCCGGCCAGCGGCTGTCTCAGCTGGCCGGCGCCGGCGAGACGGGGACGCTGTACGTCGACGGCGATCCCGGTGGCACCGTGCACCTGATGGGCGGAGTGGTGACCTACGTCGGGTCCCCGGCCGCGCCCGGGGTCGGGGCGCTCCTCACCGCGTCCGGCCGGCTGCCCGAGCACACCTGGCGCGCGTCGCTCGAGGCCGGTCGCGACGTTCACCGGGTGGGCCGGATCCTGGTCGAACAGGGCCACCTCATGCAGGGCGAGCTGGAACTCTGCGTGCTGGGCGCGGTCTACGACGCGGCCTTCTTCGTGCTGACCCCGGCCGCGGTGCCGGTGCGCTTCGTCCCGGGCGAACTGCACTGGCTGGGCCGGATCGTCGACGTGGAGGCCGCGGCGCTGCAGCGGGAGACGGATCGGCGCCGCCGAGTGCTGGAAGAGATCCGTCCGGGATCGGCCGTCGACCACGCCCCGATCACCCCGGTGGCGCGACCGCCGGTGCAGCGGGTGGTGCTGACCGCCGCGCAGTGGGAGCTGGTGGTGCACGCCGACGGCCGGCGGACCGCCGCCGACCTGTCCGAGCTGCTCGGTCGCCCCGGCTACGCGACGCTCCAGGAGCTGCGCCGGCTCTCCGCGGCCGGGCTGCTGCGTGACACCGCGCCGCCCGCGGACGGGAAACCCGACCCGCAGCCGTCCGACCGCGACGGACGCTCCGCCGAGGCCACCCCCGCGGACCCGGCCACGCTGGCGCGCCGGACCCCACCGTCGACGAGTTCGATGCCGGCCGACACGGAGCGCACCGGTCCGGCCGCCGCAGCCGCCGGCGGCGCCGAAGCCGCCGCCGCACCCGCGTCGGCGTCGTCCGGCCCGGCGAGCGACGGCGCGCGGCGCAGCACCGATCCGGCGTCGACCGGTGGCAAACCACGGGCCCGTACCGGCGCCGCGACGCAGGACCAGGTGCCTCCGCCGCGCCGCCGACAGCACGCGGCCCCGCCAGCCGGCGCCGCCAACGACGCCGGACCGAACCCCGGCCCGCCGGACGACGCGCTCCTCGACCGGATCCGCGCCGCGCTGAAGGCGCTGCGGTGACCGGGGCGCCGGGCGCCTCCCGCCGCGGGCGCCACCGTCCCCGTGGTCCGCGACCACCCGAGAATCTGTGCCGACCACGCACAACGAAGGAGAACCGACCGTGACGGCGCACCCCGAGGTACTGGCAGAGCTCGCCGACCTGCGCCGGCGCGTGCCCGAGCTTGCCGGCACGGTGCTCGCCAGCACCGACGGCCTGTTGTTGGCGCACGACGTGCCCCACCTCGAACCCGACGGCATCTCCGCGCTCGCCGCGGCGCACTTCGCGCTGGCGCAACGGTTCGCCGACGCGGTGAGCCACGGTGACCTGCGAGAGACGGTCATCGAGTGCGGACAGGGTTACCTGACCACGTACGCGGTCGGGCCGCACGCGGTGCTGGCGGTGGTGAGCCGGCAGGAGGCCAACCTGGCCCGGGTGCATCTGGAGGCGCGGCGTACCACCGCCAAGATCAGTGACGCGATCGCTGTGAATCCACCGGAATCGCCGGCGTCCCCGCCGCCGGTGCCGGCCTCTTCCGCGGAGGCGCCGCCGCCGCTGGCCCGCCGCACGCCGATGGCGACCCTGCCGCAGCACGTCGTCACGCACCGCGGCACCTGGCCGGCGCCGAAGCAGCGTTGACCACCGCCCGACGCCCCGGCCGGCGCCATCGCCGGGCGTCGAGCGAGACGCGGCCGGTGAGAGCCGGTCGCACCCCACACCGGTGCGGCGGACGCCGCCCGGCGACCGGGCCCGCCGCCACGGTGGGCCGCCCCCCGAAATGAAACTGGAGAACTCATGGCCGCTATGGAAACCGCCCTGAAGGAAGCGTTGGACATCGACGGCGCGATCGGCGTCGCGCTCGTCGACTACACGAGCGGCATGGCGCTCGGCGTGGCCGGCGGCGGCAAGGACTTCGACCTGAACGTCGCCGCCGCCGGGAACACCGACGTGGTGCGGGCGAAGATGCGCACGATGGAGATGCTCCACCTCGACGAGGTGATCGAGGACATTCTCATCACGCTGGACACCCAGTACCACCTGATCCGTCCGCTGACCGCGCGGTCGGGCAAGGGACTGTTCCTGTACCTCGCGGTGCGCAAGGACCGCGCCAACCTGGCGCTGGCGCGGCACCAGATGCGTCGCATCGAGGCCGAGCTCGAAATCTGAGCCGCCCGCGGGGGTACCCGGTCCGACGGCAGGGTGCCCCCGCGGAAGGCACGGCGGTCAGTCGTGCAGCGCCGCGTGCAGGGCGGCCGGCAGATCGGCGTGCTGGTAACGGAAGCCCGTCCGGCTGAGCACCCCGGGGAGCACCCGCGTGCCGGCAGGCGGTGGAGTTCCACCTCCGCAACGCCAACGCGTGGGCCAACGACCGGGTGGGGGAGGACCTGGCTCGTCAGGTCGACCCGGACTTCGTCCTCGGGCCGCGGTCGCGCGTGCGGTGAGGGTCGCCGCTGGCTGCCGGTCGCCATGTCGGCACTGATAAATATGTGACGGCCGGCCATTTCACAGGTCTGACACAGATCGTAACCTCACGGCACATTCAGGGTGACCTGTATCACCACTCGCCACCGGAGGTCGCTGTGCGCCGCCCCTCATCCGTCCTCGCGCGGCTCGCCCGCGCGGCCGCCGTCCCCATCCTCGCCGCCGCGACGCTGCTCGCGGTCGCCGCGCCCGCCCGCGCCGCCAGCCTCACCCAGGTCACCGGCTTCGGCTCCAACCCCGGCAACCTCGCCATGTACGCGTACCGGCCCGATGGCCTGCCCGGCAACGCCCCACTCGTCGTCGCGTTGCACGGCTGCACCCAGAACGCCACCGGCTACTACACGAACTCGGGCTGGAAGAGCTACGCCGACCAGCGCAAGTTCGCGCTCGTCTTCCCGCAGACCAGCTCCGCCAACGCGGCGAACGCCTGCTTCAACTGGTTCCTGACCGGTGACACCGCGCGCGGGCAGGGCGAGGCGCTCTCCATCAAGCAGATGGTCGACCACGCGATCGCCAACTACGGCACCGACGCGCGCCGCGTCTACGTCACCGGGCTCTCCGCGGGCGGCGCGATGAGCGCCGCGATGCTCGCCACCTATCCCGACGTCTTCGCCGCCGGCTCGGTCGCCGCCGGGCTGCCCTACCGCTGCGCCACCTCGCAGGCCGCCGCCTCCACCTGCATGTACTCGGCGGTCAGTAAGACCCCCCAGCAGTGGGGCGACCTGGTCCGCGGCGCCTACCCCGGCTACACCGGACCCCGCCCCCGGGTGGCGATCTGGCACGGCCAGTCCGACGCGGTCGTCGTGCCGGCCAACGGCACCGAACTGCGCGACCAGTTCACCAACGTGCTCGGCGTCGCGACGACCCCGACCAGCACGACCAGCCTGCCGGCCGGGACCACCCTGGAGGTGTACGGCGCCGACGTGGTGCGGCTTTACAAGATCGCTGGAATGGGGCACGGGCTGCCCGTCGATCCGGGCTCCGGCGCCGACCAGTGCGGCACCGCGGCCGCGTACTTCCTCGACACCATCTGCTCCGCCTACCGCGACGCGCTCTTCTTCGGGCTCGCGACCGGCGGACCGACGCCGACGCCCACACCCACCACCGCGCCCGTCTGCGTGACCGCGACCAACTACGCGCACGTGCAGGCGGGGCGCGCCTACCAGTCCGGCGGGTACGCCTACGCGCTCGGCTCGGACCAGCGGATGGGGCTCTACAACACGTTCAACAGCGCGACCCTGAAGCAAACCGCCCCCGGCCACTGGGTGATCGGCTGCTAGCGTCACCCCCATCCGTGTTGATCATGGGCATACGCGCCATCGGCTGGTCCGGATTGTCGCGCGTATCCCCATGATCAACGAACTGAGCCGTGCAGCGCCGCGTGCATGGCGGCCGGCAGATCGGCGTGCTGGTAACGGAAGCCCGTCCGGCTGAGCACCCCGGGGAGCACCCGCGTGCTGGAGAGCGCCTCGGTGGCGAACTCGCCGAGCACGATCCGGAGCGCGAACCCCGGGATCGGCACGATGGCCGGTCGGTGCAGCGCCGCTGCCAGCGCCGTCGTGAACTGGGCGTTGGTCACCGGCGCCGGCCCGACCACGTTCACCGGACCGGAGATGTCGTCGCGGCCCAGCAGAAACGTGGTCGCGGAGATCCAGTCGGCCAGCGAGATCCACGGCACCCACTGCCGCCCGCTGCCCAACTTGCCGGCGATGCCGAGCCGGAACGGCAGGAGCTGTGGCTTGAGCAGCCCACCGGCGCGGTGCAGCGGAAGGCCGGTACGGAGCCGGACCACCCGGACTCCCGCGTCTTCCGCCGGCCCCGTCGCGGCCTCCCAGACCCGGCAGACGTCGGCGAGGAACCCCTCACCGGCCGGCGCGTCCTCCTCGACCACGCGGTCACCGGTGTCGCCGTACCAGCCGATCGCGGAGGAGTTGAGCAGCACCCTCGGACGCTGGTCGGCGGGGACGGCCGCGATCACCTTCGCGAGCGTGGCGGTGGTGTCGACCCGGCTCGACCGGAGCTCGGCCTTGTAGCTGTCGCTCCACCGCTTGTCGCCGACGCCCGCGCCGGCCAGGTTGACCACGGCATCCATGCCGGCGACCGCCGCCGGGTCGAGCTGCCCGGACGACGGCTTCCAGGACACCTGCCCCGCGCCGCGCGGCTCGTGCCGGACCAGCCGGACCACCTCGTGACCGTCAGCGGTGAGCCGGTCGGTGAGGCGGGTGCCGAGGAAGCCGGATGCGCCGGCGATGAGGATCCGCATATACGTATCTTCGCCGACCGGCCCGAACCGGGTGGGTCGGCGGCGCCACGACTCGCCGGGCGCCAACGGCGGAGGGGGGGGGGGGCCGGGGGGGGGGGCGGCCCG